>JBGASI010000176.1:0-8448 GCA_044229815.1 Vicinamibacteria bacterium
TGGCGGGAGTGACGGCGGGCTCGCCCGCCGAGAAGGCCGGCGTGAAGGAGGGCGACATCCTGCTCCGGATCGACGGCAAGGACGTCGCGAACCTCCAGGCGTTCTCGACGATCCTGCGCGGCCTCGTTCCCGGCCAGACGGTCAAGACGGTCCTGAGCCGCGCCGGGACGGAGCAGACGCTGGACGTGACCGTCGCCGAGCGCTAGCACCGCGCGTCCGAGGAGGACCATGACACGCCGATCCGTTGCCGTCGCCCTGGCCGTCGCCGTCGGTCTGCTCGCCGGGCGCAGCGTCGACGCCCAGACGCCCTACAAGCAGCCGCCGCAGGCCGTGGTGGACCTGATCGATGCGCCGCCGCCGCCGCAGGCGGTGGTGAGCCCCGCCGAGGACGCGGTGCTGCTCGTCGAGCCGGAGGCCTACCCGCCCATCGCGCTGCTCGCGGAGCCGCTGCTGCGCCTCGCCGGCGTCCGGATCACCCCGGCGACCGGCTGCCGGCAGCGAACGTTGCGCTTCACCGGCCTGTCCGTGCAGCCCTTCGACGGGTCGCCCGCGAAGCGGGTCGCGCTGCCGGCGGGCGCCCGCGTCGGCCGGCCGGCCTGGTCGCCGGACGGGCGCCGCTTCGCGTTCACGCGCGACCTGGCCGACGGCGTCGAGCTGTGGGTCGGCGAGGCGGCAAGCGGGGCGGCGCGAGCCGTGCCCGGGCTGCGCCTGAACGACGTGCTGGGCGCGCCCTTCAGCTGGGAAGGCGGGAAGCTGCTGGCGCGGGCCGTGCCGAAGGACCGCGGCGCGGCGCCACGCGCGCCGGCCGTGCCGATCGGCCCGATCGTCGAGGAATCCGCCGGCAAGGCCTCGCAGATGGCGACGTTCCAGGACCTGCTGCGCACGCCGCAGGACGAGACGCTCTTCGAGCACTACGCGCGCTCGCAGCTCGTCCTCGTCGACGCGCGCACCGCCGCCGCGACCGCGGTCGGCCTCCCCGACCTCTACACGGACGCCGACGCCTCGCCCGACGGCCGCTACCGCCTCGTCCAGCGGCTGAAGCGGCCCTTCTCGACGCGCGTGCCCTGGTTCTACTTCGCCCGCGTCGCGGAGGTGTGGGACGCGGCGGGGAAGACCGTCGCCACGATCGCCGACCTGCCGGTCTCCGACGAGATCCCGCGCCAGGGCGTCGCCACCGGGCCGCGCGACGTGGCGTGGCAGCCGCTCGCACCGGCGACGCTCGTCTGGGCCGAGGCGACGGACGGCGGCGACCCGACCCGCAAGCTGCCGCACCACGACCGGCTGCTGGCGCTCGCCGCTCCGTTCACCGGCGCGCCCGTCGAGCGGCTGCGCGTGGCGCAGCGCTTCACCGGCATCGACTGGACGGCCCGCGCGGGCGTCGCCCTCGTCGGCGAGTACGACCGGGCCCGCCGCTGGCGCACCACGTCGCTCGTCGATCTCGCCGGCCGCGCGCCCGCGAAGGTCGTGTTCGACCTCTCGGAGAACGACGCCTACGGCGACCCGGGCGAGCCGCTGCTTCAGACGCGCCCGAGCGGGGAGCGGGTCACGGTCCAGGACGGCGACGCGATCTACCTCGTGGGCGACGGCGCGTCCGAGACGGGCGACCGGCCGTTCCTCGACCGCATCGACCTCGGGACGCTCGCGAAGCAGCGGCTGTTCCACTCGGCGGAGACGTCCTACGAGCGCTGCCTCGCCTTCGCGAACCGGGCCCACACGGCCGCGCTCGTCGTGTCGGAGTCGCGGACGGAGCCACCCAACCTCTTCGTGGTCGACCTCGCGAGCGGCACGAAGCGCCGGCTGACCGACGTTCGCGACACGACGCCGCAGCTGACGCGCGTGAAGCAGGAGCTGCTGCGCTACGCGCGCAAGGACGGCGTGCCGCTCTCCGGCACGCTCTACCTGCCCGCCGACTACGTCGCGGGCACGCGGCTGCCGGCCCTCGTCTGGGCCTACCCGCTCGAGTACTCGGATGCCGCGACCGCGGGTCAGGTGCGCGGGTCGACGCGCACGTTCCCGCGCATCGCGGGCCCCTCGCCGCTCGCCTTCGTCACGCAGGGCTACGCCGTGCTGATGGACGCCACGATGCCGGTGGTGGGCGACGCCGAGACGATGAACGACACCTACGTCGAGCAGATCGGCGCGGACGCCCAGGCGGCCGTCGACGTGCTCGACGCCCGGGGCGTCGTGGACCGGACACGCGTGGTGGTGGGCGGGCACAGCTACGGCGCCTTCATGACCGCGAACCTGCTGGCGCACACCGACCTCTTCGCCGCCGGCATCGCCCGCAGCGGGGCCTACAACCGCACGCTGACGCCGTTCGGCTTCCAGAGCGAGCGGCGCTCGTTCTGGGAGGCGCCCCAGCTCTACCTGCGCGTGTCGCCCTTCACCTACGCGAACAAGATCGACGAGCCGATCCTGCTCGTCCACGGCGAGGCCGACAACAACAGCGGCACCTTCCCGATCCAGTCCGAGCGTCTGTTCCAGGCCCTGCGCGGCAACGGCGGCACGGCGCGCTACGTCGTGCTGCCGCACGAGGCACACGGCTACCGCGCCCGCGAGTCCGTGCTGCACACGCTCGCCGAGATGCTCGAGTGGGCGGACCGCTGGGCGAAGAACCGGCCGTAGGCCCGGGCATGGGCCAGCTTCTCGTCACCCTCGGCGTCCTGCTCGCGCTCGCCCCCGCCGGCCTCGGGGCGGCGCCCGCGGCAAGCCCGCGCGAGGTGATCCCCTTCGACGGCGGCTGGCGCTTCCAGCTCGGGGACGACCCGGCCGCGAGGCGGCCCGGCTTCGACGACGCCTCCTGGCGCACGCTCGACCTGCCCCACGACTGGAGCATCGAGGGGCCGTTCAACCCGCCGCCCGAGGGCGAGGCCACGGGCGGCTACTTCCACCACGGGGTCGGCTGGTACCGGAAGAGCTTCACGTTCCCCGCCGTGGCCGGGAAGAAGGTCGTCGTGGAGTTCGACGGCGTCTACATGAACAGCGAGGTCTGGATCAACGGGCAGTTCCTCGGTCGCCGGCCCTACGGCTTCGTCGGCTTCCGCTACGACCTCACGGAGTTCCTGACCACGGACGGCAGCCCCAACGTCCTCGCCGTGCGCGTCGACGACTCGCTCGAGCCGTCCCTGCGCTGGTACGCCGGCTCCGGCATCTACCGTCACGTGCGGCTCGTCGCGACCGGCTTCACGCACTTCCGGCTCGACGGCGGCCTGACCGTCACGACCCCCGAGGTGAGCGCCGAGCGGGCCACCGTCGAGGTGGCGAGCGTCATCGACACGCACTTCTTCTCGGCCGAGGAGCAGGCGGCGTGGGCGAAGGACGTCTGGTCGGCACGGCCCGTCCGTCGCGACGTCGTGCTGCGCAACAGCGTGCTGGCCGCGGACGGCACGCCGGTCGCGAGCACGGAGTCGACGCTGACGCTCGAGGACATGCACCCCGGGCAGCGCGCCACGCAGCGGGTCGTGGTGCCGCGGCCCCGCCTGTGGTCCGACCGCACGCCGGAGCTCTACCGGCTGCGCAGCACGCTGACGCTCGACGGGCGCACGCTCGACGAGGCGGAGACGACGTTCGGGATCCGGCGCCTCGAGTTCGACCCGGACGAGGGGCTGCTCGTCAACGGCACGCCCACCAAGCTCAAGGGGGTCTGCCTGCACCAGGACGCGGGCTCGTTCGGCAACGCGGTCCCGCTGGCCGTCTGGGCCTGGCGCCTCGCCCGCCTGAAGGAGATGGGCACGAACGCCGTGCGCACGAGCCACCACCCCTTCGCCCCGGAGTTCTACGACCTGTGCGACCGGCTCGGCCTCTACGTCTTCGACGAGGCCTTCGACGAGTGGACCCGCGACTGGCCCTACCGCTACGCCGAGAACCCGCGGGGCAAGGCGAAGTACGGCTACCACCTCTACTTCGAGCAGTGGCACGAGACCGACCTGCGCGCCATGCTGCGCCGCGACCGCAACCACCCGAGCGTCGTCCTCTACAGCATCGGCAACGAGGTCCCCGATCAGTTCGACGACGACGGCGCGCGCATCGTGCGCAAGCTGGTCGCCATCAGCCACGAGGAGGACCCGAGCCGCCCCGTCACCGCGGCCTGCGACCAGTCCGCCGTGGCCACGCGCAACGGCTTCATGGACGCCCTCGACATCGCCGGCTACAACTACGTCGACCGCGTGCACGGCGCGAGCACCTACCGCCCCGAGCGGGCGCGCTTCCCGCGCCGCCTGATGCTGGGCACCGAGACCACCTCGGCGCTCCACTACTGGCTCGGGGTCCGCGACAACGATGCCGTGATCGGCGATTTCGTCTGGACGGGCATCGACTACCTCGGCGAGTCGCACGGCGCCACGCAGCGCGGCAACAGCGCGGGCTTCCTCGACCTGGCCGGCGGGAAGAAGCCCGGGTTCTACCAGCGGGCGGCCTACTGGCGCGACGATCCCGTCCTGCAGCTCTTCGTGCTCACCGGCGAAAAGGCCACCGACGACTGGCACCCCGCGCCGTCCGTCCCCGGGTGGAACTGGCCGGCCGGCGCGAGGCTCACCGTCCGGGCCGCGACCAACTGCGACGAGGTCGAGTTGTCGCTCAACGGCCGTTCGCTCGGCCGCCACGCGGTGTCCCGCGACGTCTACGCGACCGACTTCACCGTGGCGTACGCCCCGGGGGTGCTCTCCGCCACCGGCTATCGAGCCGGCCGCAAGGTCGCGTCGCAGACGCTGGTGACGACGGGCGCGCCGACGCGGCTGCAGATCACGCCGCTGGCGGCGCCGGTCCCGAGCGAGGTCGCGCTCTACGAGATCACGGTCGTCGACAGGGCGGGCTCCGTCGTGCTCGACGCGGTTCCCGAGGTGAGCGTGCAGGTGGAAGGACCGGGCCGGCTGATCGGCCTCGACACCGGCGACCTCGGCCACACCGGTTCCTTCAAGACCGGCACCCGCAGCGCGTACCAGGGCCGCCTGCTGGCGACGGTGGAGCGAACCGGGGCCGCGGGCGGGCTGCGCCTCAGGGCGGCGGCAGCAGGGCTCGCGGGCGCCGAGCTGGAGAGCCGGCCGTAGCGCTACGATGGGCGCGGGGAAGATGAACGTCATGCGGGCCCGCCGCCTCGCGCTCCTGGCAACGGTCGTCGTCTGGATCGGCGGCTGCGGCAACGCCTCGCGACCGCCCGAGCCGGCGCCCACCCCGACGCCGTCGCTCGTGGCCGCGCGCCCCTTCGGTCTCAAGGTGCCGAGCGGCTACACGGCGGCCGTCGCGACGCCCCTGGTGCTCGTGCTCCACGGCTACAGCGCGAGCGGCCAGGGCCAGGCGGCGTATTTCGGCCTCCTGGCCGACGCCGACGAGCACGGCTACCTGCTGGCCTATCCCGACGGCACCGTCGACTCGTCCGGCAACCGGTTCTGGAACGCGACCGACGCCTGCTGCAACTTCTACGGCCGCTCCGTCGACGACGTCGCCTATCTCGGCGCCGTGATCGACGACGTGGCGGCCCGGTACAACGTCGACGCCCGGCGCGTGTTCGTCGTCGGCCACTCGAACGGCGGCTTCATGGCGCACCGCCTGGCCTGCGACCTCTCCGGTCGCCTCGCCGCCGCCGTGAGCCTGGCCGGCGCCGTCTGGAAGCAGCCCGACAAGTGCCAGCCCGCCTCGAAGGTCGCCGTGCTGCAGGTGCACGGCGACGCCGACGACACGATCCTCTACGCCGGCAACGCCGCCTACCCTTCAGCCCTCGAGACCGTCGCCCTGTGGGCGCAGCGCAACGGCTGCGGCGGCGCTCTCATGCCCTCCGGCCCGGACAAGGACCTCGACACCAGCCTCGCAGGCGCCGAGACGGTGACGGAGGGCCACGAGGAGTGCGCCCCCGGCGGCGCCGCGGACCTGTGGACGATCCGCGGCGGCAGGCACGTGCCGGCCCTCGGGCCGGCCTGGGCCGACGCGCTGTGGGAGTACTTCCGCGCCCACCCGAAGCCCTAGCGACCAACCCCCGGGCGCAGCTCCCGGTCGAGCGCGTCGCCGTGGCGCACGACGATGCCGGGCAGCGCCTCCACGTCCGCGAGCGAGGTGCGGAAGTTGACGATGCAGGCCCGCAGCAGGAACGCGCCGCGCACCACGGCGTTCGAGACGAAGACCTCGCCGCTCGCCTTCAGGCGGTGCAGCAGCTCCTCGTTGAGACGATCGAGGTACGCGTCCGCCTCCGGCTTGCCGGGCTCGAGGCCGGCCGGCACGTAGCGGAAGGTCGTGATGCTGAGCGCCTGCGTCCAGGCCTCGAGGCGCGGCTCGGCCTCGACCGCGCGGTGCAGCGCCCGGGACAGGCGGATGTCGTCGCCGATCATGAGGCGATAGCCGTCCGTGCCCGCCTGGCGCAGGCCCAGCCAGACCTTGAGCGCCCGGAAGCCGCGGGAGTTCTGCGGACCCCGCTCGTAGTAGTTGACCCGCGGGTCCTGCTCCTCGCCGTCGAAGCGGTAGTAGGGAGGCGTGTAGCTGAACGTGTCGTGCAGCGCCCCGGGGTGCCGGACGAGCGCGCAGCCGGCCTCGACGGCGGAGTAGAGCCACTTGTGCGGGTCGACGGCCACCGAGTCGGCCAGGGCGAGGCCCTTCAGGTCGGGCGGCGCCTCCTCGGACAGCACGGCCGGCGCGCCGTAGGCGCCGTCCACGTGGAACCACAGGCCGTGCGCGCGAGCGATCTCGGCGAGGCGCGGCAGCGGGTCGACGGCGCCCGTGCTGACGCTGCCGCCGTTGCCGACGAGCAGGAACGGCCGCAGGCCGGCGCGCCGGTCGTCCTCGATCCGGCGCACGAGAAGGTCGGTGTCGATCGTGAGGTCGTCGCGCACCGGAACGAAGCGCACGGCCTCGGTGCCGTGGCCGAACAGGTCCGCGGCCTTCTGCAGCCAGGTGTGCGTCTCGGCCGAGGCGTAGGCGACGAGCGGGGCGCCGACGCCGACGCCCTTCTCGCGCACCGCGGTGCCGCCCTTCGCGCGCCGCGCGGCGAGAAAGCAGACGAAGTTCGCCATGTTGCCGCCGCTCACGAGCAGGCCCTCGCTCGCGGCCGGCAGGCCGAGCAGCTCCGCGATCCAGCGCACGCACTGGGCCTCGATCTCCGAGGCGATCGGCGAGAGCTGCCAGGCCCCCACGTTCGGGTTGACGGCCGCCGCGAGGCAGTCCGCGAGGGCGCCGATCGGCGCCGCCGAGGACGTGATGTAGCCGAGGAAGCGGGGGTGGCCGTTGAACAGCGAGTGCTCGAGCAGGAGCGGTACCGCCTCGGCGAGGAGGGCCGCCGCGGGCGTGCCCTGCCGTGGCAGGGCCGGGGGCAGCAGCGCGCGCAGCGCGCGCGGCGCCTCGTCGCGCGTCACCGGCCGCTGGGGCTGCGACTCCAGGAAGGCGGCGAGCGCGTCGACCAGGCGGTGGCCGGCCTCGCGGAAGGCCTGCGGCGTCATCTCGAGCGGCGCGGTCCGCACCTGCGGCTGTGGCGTTGGCATGGGCGTCGCCTCCAATTCCCCGGGCTTCCGTTCGTGCAAGGGACCGTGCGAGGTGAGGCTAGACGCGAAGCTCGAGGCCGTCAATCACGCCGGGCCTGAACCCGTGTCCGCGTACTGGCGCAAGCTCGGGTTCCCGGCGATGGAGATCACGCACGGGCCGCTCTCGGACCTGCGCTACCGCGGCCAGCCGGGGCCGTTCGAGCTCCTCTGGAGCTTCCGGTAGGCGCGCTCGACGCCCTGCGCACCCTGGTCCTATAATCCGCGCCACGTCGGTTCCAGGACATCCCCACCGGAAGCAGCTTCACGCGGAGGCCGTGTCTTGAGCGCACCGCGCCTTCGATCGGCGATCGTCGCCCTGAGCCTCGCGGCCCTCGCCGCGGGGGCGGGGAGCCTCGCCTGCGCCCGCAGCGTCCCCATCGCGGCCGGCGTGCCGGAGACGATCGACTTCAACTTCCACGTGCGGCCGATCCTCTCCGATCGCTGCTTCTCCTGCCACGGTCCGGACGAGCGGTCGCGCAAGGCGGGCCTGCGCCTGGATCGCGAGGAGGACGCCCTCGGGGTGCTGCCCTCCGGGAGGCGCGCCGTCGTGCCCGGCAGCCCCCGGCGCAGCACGCTGGTCGCGCGCATCGCGAGCGAGGACCCGGCCTTCGCGATGCCCGCGCCGGAGTCGCGGCTGACGCTCGACGCGCGCGAGAAGGCCATCCTCGTGCGCTGGGTCGAGCAGGGCGCGCGCTACGCCCCCCACTGGTCCTTCCTGCCGCCGAGGAAGGCGGCGCCGCCGGCCGTGCGTCGGCAGGGCTGGGCGCGCGGCGAGATCGACCGTTTCGTGCTGGCGGCGATGGAGGAACGGGGCCTTGCGCCCTCGCCCGAGGCCTCGCGTGAAACCCTGATCCGCCGCCTCAGCTTCGATCTGACGGGCCTGCCGCCGACGGTCGCGGAGACGGACGCCTTCCTCGCCGACGTCGCGCCGGGCGCCTACGAGAGGCTC
>JBGASI010000705.1:0-1185 GCA_044229815.1 Vicinamibacteria bacterium
ATCGACCTGGCCCCGCTCGGCACCGTGAACGTCCACGCCTCGCTGCTGCCCCGCTACCGCGGCGCGGCTCCCATCCAGTGGGCGATCGCGAGCGGCGAAGCCGAGACAGGCGTCACCACGATGCTGATCGACGAGGGGCTCGACACCGGCCCGACGCTCCTCGCCCGCGCGACGCCCATCGGGCCCGAGGAGACCGCCGCCGAGCTCGAGCCGCGCCTCGCGCGTCTCGGGGCCGAGGTCCTGCTCGAGACCGTGGCGGGGCTCGCCGGCCGCCAGCTCGTGGCGCAGCCGCAGGACCCTTCCCGCGCCACGCTCGCCCGCATCCTCGAGAAGGAGGACGGGCGCATCGACTGGTCGAGACCGGCGCGCGAGACCACCTGGCGCGCCCGCGGCTTCACGCCCTGGCCGGGCGCGTTCACGTCGCACGAGGGCCGCCTGCTCAAGGCGCTGCGCGTGCGGCCACTCGACGAGCCCGCCGGCGGAGCCGAGCCCGGTGTCATCCTGGCCCTCGGCCGCGACGGTGTCGACGTGGCCTGCGGCGACGCCTCGCGCCTGCGCCTCGTCGAGGTCCAGCCCGAGAGCCGTCGCGCCATGGCGGCCGCGGCGTGGGCAGCCGGGGCCCGGCTCCGGCCGGGCGCCCGCCTGGGCTGAGGGCGCCCAGTGGCCGCCACCGCGCGGGCGATCGCGCTTCGGGTGCTGGGCGACGTGACCCGGGCCGGGGAGACGCTCGCGGACAGCCTGGCGCGGCCCGAGGCCGAGGCCCTCGAGCCCCGCGACCGGTCCTTCCTGCACGAGCTGGTGCTCGGCACCCTGCGCCGCCGCGGCCTGCTCGACCACGCGCTCGCGCGCGCCGCGAGCCGGCCGCTCGAGAAGGTCGCGCCGGGTGTCCTCGACGCGCTGCGCCTCGCGGCCTACCAGCTGCTCTTCACGCGCGTGGCCCCGCACGCGGCGCTCTCCGAGTCCGTCGACCTCGCGCGGTCGGTGGAGCCGCGCGCCGCCGGCTTCGCGAACGCCGTTCTGCGCCGGCTCCAGCGCGAGGGCCTGCCCGCCGAGCCCGATCCTGCGGGCGACACCCTGGCGTGGCTCACCAGCTTCGGCTCCCTGCCGCCCTGGCTCGCGGAGCGCTGGCTCGTGCGCCTCGGCCCGGAGCGCGCGGTCGCCCGCGCCCGGGCGGCGCTACAGGCG
>JBGASI010000705.1:1218-3938 GCA_044229815.1 Vicinamibacteria bacterium
CTACAGGCGCCCGCCACCCACTTCCGCCTGAACCCGCGGGTCCCCGACGCCGCCCGCCAGGCCGCCGACGCCGGCGTCCTGGCCAGGGAGGCCGGCGTACCCGGCGCGCTCGAACTGGTCGACGGGCGCCTGGCTCCGCTGCTCTCCGCTGGCGTCGCCTACGCCCAGGACGAGGGCTCCCAGCTCGTGGCGCGGCTCGCCGCGAGCGACGGCCTCGTGCTCGACGCCTGCGCGGCCCCGGGCGGCAAGAGCCTCCTGCTCGCCGACGCGGGCGGGGGCCGGACGCGCGTGATCGCCGCCGACGCCTCGCGCCGCCGCGTGCGCACGCTCGCGCACCTGGTGGCCCGCTGGCGCGCCGAGGACGTGAGCGTCGTCGCGGCCGACGCGCTGCACCCGCCGTTTCGTGGTCCCTTCGACGCCGTCCTGCTCGACGCCCCCTGCAGCGGCCTGGGCACCCTGGCCCGCCACCCGGACATCCGCTGGCGTCTCGGGCCGAACGACGTCGGTCGCCACGCCGAGCGGCAGCGCGCGCTCCTCGAGGCCGCGGCCCCGCTCGTCCGCGCGGGCGGCCGGCTCGTGTACGCGACCTGCTCCGTGGAGCCGGAGGAGAACGAGGGCGTGCTCGCTCCCTTCCTGGCCGCGCATCCCGAGTTCGCGCCGGAGGCGCTGCCGGACTGGGCCGAGCGCCACCGCGACGGGGCCTTCGTCCGCATCGAGCCCGCGACCACTCGAGGCGACGCGTTCTTCGCCGCGCGCCTGCACCGCGCTTGAGGGCGCCACGCCCCGGTGTGATAACCTCCGGTCCCGCAACGGCCCGAACCACTTGAACTCCACCCGCCTCCTCCGCTTCCTCGGCCGCAACGCGCTCGTCGGGCTGGCCCTCGTGGCCACGCTCGTCGTCAGCGCCCTCGCCACCATGCGCGTGGTGCTGACCTCGCGCGACGTGGCCGTGCCTTCGCTCGTCGGACGGCTCGTGCCGGAGGCGGGCCGGGAGGCCTCGCTGCGCGGCCTGCTCGTGCGCATCGAGGGCCGGCGCCACGACCCGGCGGTGCCCGCCGAGCGCGTGGTCGCGCAGGAGCCGCCGCCGGGGGCCAGGCCGACATCTCCGCCGGTGGCGCCTCGCTGCTGGTCAGCCAGGGGCCGGGCGGGGCCAGCTTCGTGATGCCCGACCTGATCGGACGCGAGGCCACGGCCGCGCTGGCCGGCCTCAAGGCCGCGGGCCTCAAGGTGGCGGACGTCCGCTACCGCACCTATCCCGGCGTCGCGCCGGGCATCGTCCTGCGGCAGGTTCCCGCCGCCGGCTACCGGGTCGACGGGCGCACACCGCTCGTCCTCGACGTGAGCAAGGCGTCATGATCCTCGCACCCTCGATCCTCGCAGCCGACCTCTCGCGCCTCGGCGACCAGGTGCGCGCCGCCGAGCGGGGTGGCGCCGGAATCATCCACGTGGACGTGATGGACGGCCGCTTCGTGCCCAACATCTCGCTCGGACCCCAGGTCGTCGAGGCGCTGCGGCGCGTCACGAGGCTGCCGATCGACTGCCACCTGATGGTCGAGGGCGGCGACCGCTACGTGGCGGCGTTCGTGGACGCGGGCGCCGCCTCGGTGACGCTGCACGTGGAGGCGGTGACGCACCTGCAGCGGGCGCTCGAGCGCATTCGCCAGCGCGGGGCGCAGGCGGGCGTCGCCTTGAACCCCGCCACACCCATCGGCGCGCTGGAGGAGATCCTGCCGGAGGTCGACCAGGTGCTCGTGATGAGCGTGAACCCCGGCTTCGGGGGCCAGAAGTTCCTGCCCGCGTGCCTCGACAAGATCCGCCGCCTGCGCCGCGCGCTGGACGAGCGCGGCCTGCGCGCGCGGATCCAGGTGGACGGCGGGATCCACGCCGGCAACATCCGCGACGTGGTCCAGGCCGGCGTCGAGGTCGTGATCGCCGGCTCGGCCGCCTTCCTCGCCGGCGACCCCGAGACCGCCACCCGCGGGCTGATCGAGGCCGCGCGTTGTGCCCGCGGGCGGTAGTCACCGGCGCGGCCGGCGTCATCGGCTCCCACCTCGCCGAGTCGCTGGTGCGCGACGGCTCCGAGGGGGTGGGCGTCGACTGTTTCACCGACTACTACCCGCGGGAGGTCAAGGAGCGCAACCTCTCCGGGCTGCGCCAGGCGCCTGGCTTCCGCCTGGTCGAGGGCCGGCTGCAGGACCTGCCTCTCGCACCCCTCCTCGAAGGCGCCCAGCACGTCTACCACCTGGCCGCCCAGGCCGGAGTGCGGGCCTCCTGGGGCCGCGAGTTCGAGCTCTACACGGACCACAACGTGCTCGCCAGCCAGCGCCTGCTCGAGGCGGCCGTCGCGGCGGGCCAGCCGCGCGTCGTCTACGCATCCTCGTCGTCGGTCTACGGCGACTCCCAGGAGATGCCCCTGCGCGAGGACGGCCCCTGTCGGCCGGTCTCGCCCTACGGCGTCACGAAGCTCGCGGCCGAGCACCTGGCGGTGCTCTACCACCGCAACCACGCCCTGCCCACGGTGAGCCTGCGCTTCTTCACCGTCTACGGTCCACGCCAGCGGCCGGACATGGCCTTCAACCGCTTCCTGACCGCCGCCCTGACGGATGCGCCCGTCACGGTCTACGGGGACGGCCTGCAGACACGCGATTTCACATACGTGGACGACATCGTGGCCGCCCTGCGGGCCGCGGCCCTTTCGGGCCGCCCCGGCAGCGTGTATA
>JBGASI010000177.1:0-11711 GCA_044229815.1 Vicinamibacteria bacterium
GACGCGCTGGCGGCCGAGTGCCTGGCGGCCGCCAAGAAGCAGTGGAGCGACGAGCGCGCGGCAAGGACCCCGGAGGCCGGCTGGGAGGCCATGTTCCGCGAGGGCGCCGAGACGGGCGCGACGCTGCAACTGCTCCTCGCCACGAAGGAGAAGGCCTACGCCGAGCGTTTCCAGGAGCTGATCGGACCGGCGCTCGAGCGGGCGCCCGGGTTCAGCATCGCGGCCGCGGTGCGGGCGATCCCGCTCTTCGGCCCGGAGTACAAGGACCGCCTGCTGCCGTACGTCCGCAAGTACCGGGCCGAGATCGACGGCCAGTACAAGCAGAGCCCGTACGGCGTCCCGATCACCCGGGGCGGCTGGGCGGGCAACGAGGCGGTCATCGGCTTCGCCTCGACGAACTACTTCGTCCACAAGGCGTTCCCCGAGATCGTGGGTCGCGAGGCGGTGCTCGACGGCCTCACTTACATCCTCGGCCGCCACCCGGCGTCGAACCTCTCGTTCGTCTCGGGCGTGGGCGCCCGCTCGAAGCGGGTCGCCTACGGCCAGAACCGGGCCGAGTTCACCTTCATCGCGGGCGGCGTCGTGCCCGGCGTGCTGGTGCTCAAGCCCGACTTCCCGGAGAACCAGGAGGACTGGCCGTTCCTCTGGGGCGAGAACGAGTACGTGATCGACGTCTGCGCCCACTGGATCTTCCTGGCCCACGCGGCGAACGACCTGCTGCGCTAGTAGCGCGGCGACCCGGCCAGGCCCGGGGAACCGGCCGATCCGTGGTAGCTTTCCGGCGAAAGAGAGAGACATGAAGCCAACGCGCAGAAACGTCCTGAAGGCCGTCGCCGCCATGCCGTTCATCCTGCCCTCGCGAATCTGGGCGGCCCAGGCCCCGCCGAGCGATCGCCTCGGGGTCGGGTTCATCGGCATGGGCATCCAGTCGCGCGGGCTGCTCGGCGCCTTCCTGAACGAGGACGTCCAGGTCCTCGCGGTCTGCGACGTGGACACGAACCGGCGCGAGGCCGCGCGCAGGAAGGTGGACGAGCACTACGCCGCCCTGCCCGCTGCCGGCCGTCCCGGCTGCGCGGTGTACGACGACTTCCGCGAGCTGCTCGCCCGCAAGGACATCGACGCGGTGTGCATCGCCACGCCCGACCACTGGCACGCCATCATCACGCTGGCGGCCCTGCGGGCGGGGAAGGACGTCTACTGCGAGAAGCCGCTCACGCACAACATCCACGAGGCGCTCGAGGTGATGAAGGCCGTCGACGCCAACGGCCGGGTGCTGCAGACGGGCTCGATGCAGCGCTCGATGAAGGAGTTCCGCGTGGCGTGCGAGCTGGTGCGCAACGGCGCCATCGGGAAGGTGGAGCGGGTCCTGTGCAGCTTCGGCGACCCGGCCGTGCCCTGCGACCTGCCCGAGGAGCCGATGGAGTTCGGGCTGGACTGGAACCTGTGGCTGGGTCCGGCCCCGGCGCGAGCCTACAACTCCGTGCTCAGCCCGCGCGGCCTGCACAACCACTTCCCGATGTGGCGCAGCTACCGCGAGTTCGGCGGCGGGATGGTCACCGACTGGGGTGCGCACCATCTCGACATCGCGCAGTGGGGCCTCGGCATGGACGACAGCGGCCCGGTCGAGGTGCGCCCGCCCCAGCAGGCGGACGCCAAGCGGGGCGCCACGCTCGTCTACGCAAACGGCGTCACGGTGACGCACGAGGACGGCTTCGGGGTGGACTTCATCGGCTCCGAGGGCCAGGTGCAGGTCAACCGCGGCACCTTCACCTTCACCCGCGAGGGCAAGCGGATCGCCTGGTTCACCAAGCGGGAGGACGGCACCTCCTGCGAGGGACAGGTGGCGAAGGCGGAGAAGGAGTTTCTCAAGGACGCGAAGGTCCGGCTCTACGTGAGCACGCAGCACGTGGCCGACTTCCTGGCCCGGGTGAAGGACCGCAAGAAGCCCATCACGAGCGAGCAGGTCGGCGGCCGTTCGGCCATCTGCTGCCACCTGATGAACCAGTCCTACTTCAACCACGCCCGGATCCTCTGGGACCCTGCCGCCTGCGCCTTCATCGGCGGCACGGGCGATCCCGCGTGGCTGACCCGCGAGTACCGCGGGCCCTGGACGGTCTGAGGCGCGGTAAGGCGCGGCGCCTCAGACCGCGAACTCGAGCCTCATGCCGGGGACCTCGTGGCTGCCGCGCATGCCCCGGAGCCTGACGTTCACGCGGGCGCCGTCGTCGTCGACGTCCATGACGCCGTACTGCCCGTTCTGCGCTACCTCCGGGTGGCTGTAGGGGCCGCCCTTCTTCGTCGGGCGGCGGTCCATCGGGGCGGCATGCGCGACCGCGAAACCCCGCGCGGGCGCGTCCGGCAGGGTGGAGTACTGGCTGTGTGTGCCGTCGTCCAGCGCCAGCATGTGGGCGTCGCCGCTGAGCATGACGAGGCGCCGGGTCAGGCCCAGCCGCACGATGTGGTCGGCGATCCGCTGGCGCTCGCGGGCGTAGGGCGCCCAGCCCTCGCGTGTCGACTCGTTCCGCTTGGTGATCCAGGGCACCGTGTTGACCCACACCACGAGCGGCGCCGCGCGGGCGGCCTCGAGCTGCTCCTCGAGCCAGGCGAGCTGCCGCTCGCCCAGCATCGTGCGCTGGCCGTCCGGCACGTTTCGGGGCGAGCGCGCCGAGCGGACGTCGGTCATCAGGAAGCGCACGCGGCCGACGCTGAACGCCTGGTGGATCGGGGCGTCCGGGCCGTCGGCGAGCGGATAGTGGGGAACGAAAAGGCGGTAGGCCTCGAGGGCGGCGCCGCGGCTGGGGGAGGTCCGGTCCGAGTCGTTGGGGCCGAAGTCGTGGTCGTCCCAGGTGTACGCCAGCGGGACGGAGCGGAAGAGGGCGGACTGGGTGGCCGAGGCGTGGACCGTGAGATAGGCCTCGCGGAAGCGGGACACCGCGTTGCGGCCGATGTCCTCGTAGTGGAGGTCGCCCATGTGGACGAAGAGGTCGGGCTGCTGCTCCCGCATGGCCGTGAACACGGGGCTCGTCGAGCCGGTCGCCGCGCACGAGGCGAACACGGCGCGGAACGAGACCGGTCCTTCGCCGAAGGTGCGCAAGCGCCCCTCGAGGGCGGGCTGCCCGGGCACCGTCACGGCGTAGCGGTAGCGGGTGCGCTCGCGCAGGGCGTCCAGCACGAACGTGGCCACGCCGTGAGCGTCCGTCGGCTGTGCGCGCCGGACGGGGGGCGAGGCGCTGTCGGTCAGTTCCAGCTCGACGGGGACGCCCGGGCGGTCGGCCAGGACCTTGATGGTCGCGCCGCTCGCCGTGACCGCGCCGCTCCAGACGCCCGGCGGCGTAGCCCGGCCCCGTGCCGGTCGACCGACGAGGGCCGCCAGTCCCGAGAGCGTCACCACAGCCGGATGCGCTCCTCCGGCGGCAGGTACAGCTTGTCGCCCGGTTTCACGCCGAACGCCTCGTACCAGGCGTCGAGGTTGCGCACCGTGTTGGGGCGCACCGCGGAGGGTGGGTGCGCGTCGGTCTTCAGCATCCGGTCGATCGCCGCCTCGCGGCCCTTCCAGCGCCACGCCTGCGCGTAGGCCATGAAGAAGCGCTGGTCGGCGCTGTAGCCATCGATCGCGGGCGCCGGCCGGCCGCCGAGCGAGCGCAGGTAGGCGTCGTGCGCGACCACGAGCCCCGCCACGTCGGCGATGCTCTCGCCCAGCGTGAGCGCGCCGTTCACCTTCTTGCCCGGGATCGGCTCGTAGCTGCCGACCTGGTCCTGAAGCCGCTGCGCGACCTTCGTGAACCGCTCGGCGTCCTGCGCGGTCCACCAGTCGCGGAGCAGGCCGTCCCCGTCGCTCGCCCGCCCCTTGTCGTCGAACAGGTGCGAGATCTCGTGGCCGATGATCGCGCCCATGGCGCCGTAGTTGACCGCCGGGTCGGCCTTCGGGTCGAAGGCCGGCGGCCGCACGATGGCGGCGAGGAACACGATCTCGTTCCAGACCGTGTTGGCGTAGGCGTTGACGATGTACACCGGCTGCAGGAAGAGCCGCCGGTCCGGGTACTGCTCGAGCCAGCCCAGGTACTCCTGGCGGGTCCAGGCGATGGCGCGTCGGGCGTTGCCCACCGGATCGCCGCGCTTCACCTCGAGTGCGCTCGCGTCGCGCCAGACGTCGGGGTACAGCAGCTTGAGCGTGACCTTGGAGAGCTTCTCTCTCGCGCCCTTCCGCGTCTCGGGCGCCATCCACTCGAGCCGGGCGAGGCGCGCGTCGAACGCGGCGACCAGGTTGTCGACCATCTCCCGGGCGACCGGCCGCGCGTCCTTCGCGACGTAACGTTCGATGTAGGCCTTGCTCATCGCGTCGGCCAGCGGGCGCTCCTGGCCGCCGGCGTCGAGCAGCGCGTCGATCCAGCGCGGCCCGGGCTGCTGCTGGCCGGAGAGCTGCCGGCCGAGGAAGTCGAAGATCTCGTCGCGGGCGGCCTTGGGCAGGTACTTCGACGTGCCCGCGACCATCATGTACCGCAGGTAGTCCCGCCACGCGTCCAGCGGCTCGTTCGCGACGAGCTGGGCCATGCCGGCGATCGAGGACGGCGTCGACAGGTTGACCTCGGCGGGCGCGCCGACACCGGTGCCGGCGAGGTACCGGGGCCAGTCGATGCCCGGGGCGCGCTGCGCCAGCTCGGCCACGGTGATCACGTTGTACTTCTTCTTGTCGTCGCGCAGGTCGGTGGCCGACCAGGTGATCCCGGCGATCTTCGTCTCGAGCGCCTGGATGTTCTTCGCGCGCGCCTGGGCGCCGTCGAAGCCGGCGATCCGGAGCAGCCGAGCGATATGGGCGAGCTGCGCCTGGCGGATCGGGGCGTAGGCGTCCTCGAGGTAGAACTCACGGGCGCCGAGCGAGAGGCCGCTCGTCTCGATGCTGACGAGGGTCCTGCCGACCCGGTGGCGGTCGAAGTCCACCGTGACGAGGAGAGGCTTCAGGCCCAGGCTGGCGTGGCTCCGCGCGAAGAGGTCCACGAGCTGCTGGCGGGTCTCGACGGCCGCGATCGCGTCGAGCTCCGGCTGGATCGGCGCGAACCCCGCGGCCTCGATCGCCGCCTCGTCCATGAACGAGGCATACCAGTCGCCCATCTTCCGCGCGTCGCTGCCCTTCGCGGCCCGGGTGTCGGCCGCGGCCTCCTCCAGGATTCGCCGGGTCTCCTCGAGGGCCTTGTCCTGTAGCACCGCGAGGCCGCCGGCCTCGCGCTTGTCAGCGGGGATCTCGGTGCGCTCGACCCACTTGCCGTTGACGTACCGGAAGAAGTCGTCCCCCGGCTTCACGCTCGTGTCCATGCCCGTGAGGTCGACGCCCCAGGCGCCGGTCTCGGGCTTGCCCGATGGGGTTCCAGGTGCCGCCGCCGGCGCATCGGCGCCGACCGCCGGGCGTGCGGCGGAGTGCTGGCCGGCTGCCAGGGCGATGAGAAGCGTGAGCGACGCGGCGCCAACCCGGAGCGGGGCCATTAGCGCAGCGCCTTGAGCTCGAGCTCGGCGGCGCGCCGGTCCGAGACCCAGAAGTAGGGCTTGCCCTCGAACAGGAACTGGGTCGTGCCCTCGGCCGTCGTGACGTCGACGTCCTGGGGGTTCATGCCCTCGAAAATGGCGCTCGCCTTCGTCGCGCTCAGCCACTTCAGCGTGACGGTGTTGTCGGGGAAGTGGAGGGTCGTCTGCCCCGGCCCCCCGGACGCTGCCCCCTCCACCGTGCACTTGTAGCGGTACGTCTTGCCGTCGACCGTCACGCCGCACACCGTGTGGAACCCCGTCGCCGTGGGCGCGGGTGCCTTCGGCTTGTTGACCGCCGCCTTCTCGCACTCGGCGTTCGCTGTGTGAACGACCGCCGTGACGCGGTTGTCCCGGTACCTCACGCCGACGCACTGGCTCGTCTTCGGCTCGCGCCAGTACTGGAAGTCGGCCCGCGCGCCCTCGCCCCGGCCGAGGAACGTGTAGCCCCGGCCCGTCAGGGACGTCTCGACCGACGCGCCCTTCGCGCCCATGAGGTCCTGGAGCGCAGGCACGGGCTCGTCCGCGGCGGACGAGACCCCCGCGAGGAGCGAGACGGCGAGGACGGCGACGGCGTGCCCGAGAGACCTGGCGATCATGTTCCTCAGCCTTTCTTGAGTTCCGTGGCCGCGGCCCGGAGGGCGGACTTGACCTTGTGCAGGCCGTGGTTGACGTCGTGCCGCACGGCCTTCCAGGAGTCGCCCGAGGCGGCCTTCGCCTTGCCCAGCGACTTCTTCGCCGCCTCCCAGTCCTTCTCGAGGGCGGCCGCCAGCTTGTCGTTCTCCCTGCGGGCCTTCTCGTCGAGCCCGGCCGACTTCGCCTTGAGGGCGTCGATCTCGTTCCGGCTCTCCTCGAGCTCCGCCTCCGCCTCGCGCTCGAAGTCCTCCTTCACGTCGCCGGCGAGGGCCGCGATCCGGCGGGCCTTCTTGCGGACCTTCTCCGCCTCCTCCCGCGCGTCCTTGCCCAGCTTGTGCCAGGCTTCGTCCGAGGCCTCACCGGCTTTCGCCAGGCTGGCCGACGCCGCGTCCTGGGCCTTGTCGAGCTCGTCGAGCGCCTCGCGGTAGGCCTTGGCCGTCTTTTCGTCGAGCTTCGAGATGCCGGATCGCAGATCGGCCGACTCCTTCTTCGCCGCCTCGAGGTCCTGCCTGGTCTCCTGGGCGAGCGCGTCCTTCGCCTGCTTCAGCTCCGCCGCCGCCTTTTGGGCCGCATCGGCCGCCGCCTTCTCCGCGTTCTTCGGCTCCTGTGCCGCGCAGCCCACGAGGAACGCCAGGGCCGCCAGTCCGGCGTAGTTCTTCATCCTCCAACTCCTTTCGGTCGTCTCAATGCGAGGCGGCCCAGGCCGTCCCGAGGGCCGACGCGGTCGGGGACTCGGTGCCGCCGGAGAGAACGGGACCGAGCGCATCGATGCCGCCGGTGCTTGTGATAGCCGCCCGCACGATTCGGCGAGATGTCTCACACTACCGCCGCGGTCTGGGTGCAGCTATCCGATTCCCGCCAATTCAGCGGCCTTGGCGGGGAAGCCGACCAGCGCGGAGAGGCCTACGAGCGGCGACCTCGCTGGCCCGCGGGGTCAGCCCGAGCGTCGTCTCGACTGGAGGCCAGGACGACGAGCCCGGCCACGACGACGTCGGGCCGCGGTCGACGCGTCTCCAGGCACAGCGACTCGGCGTCGCCGACGGAGCCGACCACGCGGAAGTCGCCCTCGAGCAGGAGGCGCAGGCCCTTCCGGGCGAGGGTCTCCTCCTCGGCGAGCAGGACGCCTAGCGGCAAGGCCCGACGCTCTCGCTACTTCCTTCGCCCGGCCAGGACCAGGACGAGCCCGACCGCGGCCACGGCTCCTGCGGCGAGGGGCGGGACCGTGACGGTCTCCTTTTCGGTCCTCTGGACGTGAATGGGCCCGGCGTCGAGGACGTTCTTCTTCTGCGTGTACTGGAACGTCCCGACGGCGAGGCCGGCGATCCCGGCCACGAGCAGCAGCACGCCGATCAAGCGCAGCATTCGGTCGATCTCCTTGGGGAGGGTCTCACGCCATCTTCTCCGGCGATCACTTGGACGACGACTGGCTCCACCGACGGAGCGCCGCTTGGAGCACGAGCAGGCCCGCGACGCAGGCGGTGGCCAGCAGGATCAGGGAGCCCAACGCCTTGGGCCGGGCGAGGTCTCCCACGGGCGCGAGTGACCCGTTGATGCCTGCCTGCGACCCCGGTTCAGGGTTGCGTGGGGGCGGCGGGCGCGGGCAGCTGCGAGGCGTAGCGCTGGGTGAGGAGCGGGCCCAGGACGCACGTGACGATCACGAGCAGGACGACGGCGTTGACGAAGCCGGCGTCGAGCAGGCGCTCGCCGCTGGCGTTCACGGCCTGGTAGCCGACGACCGCGGACGCGAGCGTGGCGGCCATCTGGGGGAACGAGAGGCTGGCCATGGTCAGGGCCTCCGCCCGCCGGTAGCCGAAGCACAGCCCGGTCAGGCGGGCGGCGAGCCACTTGCCGCCGAGGGTTGCGCCGACGAGCGCGAGAACGAGGCCGGGCTGGCCCAGCACGGTCTGCTTCACGATCGCGAAGTCGACGAGGAATCCGGTGGTGAGGAAGAAGGCCGGGATGAACAGCGCCTGGGCGGTGACCTCCAGCTGCTCGACGGCGAACCGCCCGCGCAGCGTGCGCTTGAGGGAGATGCCCGCGAGGAAGGCGCCGACGATGCCCTCGAGCTGGATCAGGCGGCCGGCCTCGGCCGCGACGGCGACCGCGATCATCACGATCAACAGCCGGGCCTCGGCGTCCCGGCCGAAGCGGACGAGCGCCTTGCGCGCGAGGCGGCTCAGACCGAAGAGGATGGCGGGAACGAAGACGGCCAGCTCGAGCAGCTCGAGGCCGAGGAAGCTCCAGCTGAAGCCCCGCTCGTGGACCGAGATCGCCACCGCCAGCACGAGCATGGCGGCGATGTCGGTGAAGATCGTGCCGCTGATCGTGACGGCGACGGCCTCGTTGCCGAGGACGCCGAGCCGCTGGAGGATCGGGTAGGCCAGCAGCGTGTGGGACGCGATGATCGAGCCGATCAGCAGCGAGGCGACCCAGGAATGGCCGAAGGCCCTCCCCAGGAGGAGGCCGGCCGTCAGCGGGATGAAGAACGTCAGGCTGCCGAAGACGAGCGCGCGGGCCCTCGTGCTGTTGAAGAGGGCGACGTCGATCTCGAAGCCGACGAAGAACATGAACAGCAGCTTGCCGATCTCGGCGAGCCAGTTGATGACGGGGCCGTCCTTCGGCACCACCCCCAGCACGGCCGGTCCGATCAGGATCCCCGCGGCGATGTAGCCGAGCACGGCCGGCAGCTTGAGCCGCTCCATCAGCCGCGGCAGCACGATGGCCGAGACCGAGGCGATGACGAATCCGGCGAGGGGGGAGTAGGCCTGCGGCATCGGGGTCAAGTCGGTCTCCGGGTGCCGGTACTCTAGCCGAGCGGCCGCCGGCCCGCCATCCCGTTCGTGCCAGAGCCCGCGGGGCGGCCCGTCGTATGATGCTCGGGATGTCCGACCTGCTGCTCGCCAGCCAGAACCCCGGCAAGCTGAACGAGATGAGGCTGCTCGTCGACGGCCTGCCGTTCCGCGTGGTCGGCCCGCGCGAGATCGGGATCCACGACTCGCCCGACGAGCCCGGCGCGACCTTCCTCGAGAACGCCCGCATCAAGGCGCTGCACTACGCGCGGCGCTCGGGCCTGCTGACCGTCGCGGACGACTCCGGGCTCTCCGTCGCCGCCCTCGACGGCGCGCCGGGCCTCTACTCGAGCCGCTTCGGCGGGGAGGGGGCGAGCGACGCCGACCGCAACCGCCTGCTGCTCGAGAAGCTGCGCGACGTGCCCTGGGAGCGGCGCGGGGCGCGCTTCACGAGCGCCGTCGTCGTCGCGAGCGGGGAAGCGGTGCCCTTCGAGGCGCAGGAGCACGTCGAGGGGAAGATCGCGCCGGAGCCGCGGGGCGCGAGCGGTTTCGGCTACGACCCGCTCTTCTTCTTCGAGCCGTTCGGCCGCACGTTCGGCGAGGTGCCTCAAGCGGAGAAGGACCGCGTCAGCCACCGCGGCAAGGCGTTCGCCCGGTTGCGGGAGTTCCTCGGCTCGCTCCAGTCCTAGAACGGCCGGGCGCGGGACAGGCTACGGCTTCGCGGGGTCGAAGTCGCCCAGCGCCTTCTTCTGGATGGCCACGAGGTCGCGGATACCCTTGTCGGCGGCCGCCAGCAGCTCCAGCAGCTCCTCGTCGCTGAAGGGCTGGCCCTCCGCGGTGCCTTGTACCTCGACGAAGCGGCCGGCGCCGGTCTTCACCACGTTCATGTCGACGTGGGCGCTCGAGTCCTCCTCGTAGTTGAGGTCGAGCAGGATCCCCTCGCCGACGCGGCCGACCGACACCGCGGCCACGAAGTCGGTGACCGGCATCGTGGCGAGCGAGCCCTGGCGGCGCAGCCGGCGCAGGGCCTCGACGAGCGCCACGTAGGAGCCCGTGATGGAGGCGCAGCGGGTGCCGCCGTCGGCCTGGATCACGTCGCAGTCGATCCAGGCGGTGCGCTCGCCGAGCGCCTTCATGTTGACGACGGCGCGCAGCGAGCGGCCGATCAGCCGCTGGATCTCGTGGGTGCGCCCCGAGGGGGCGCCCTTCGTCACCTCGCGCTGCGAGCGGGTGTGGGTGGCTCGGGGCAGCATGCCGTACTCGGCCGTGACCCAGCCCTCGCCCTTGCCCTTGAGGAAGGGCGGCACCTTCTCCTCGAAGCTGACCGAGCACAGCACCCGCGTGTCGCCGACCTCGATCAGGCACGAGCCCTCGGCGTGCTTCATGTAGCCGGTGGTGATGCGCACCGGCCGCAACTGGTCGTGGGCGCGGCCGTCGCCGCGCACGCGCGCGTCGCGCTTGAGGACGGACGGGTCGATCTTCTGCTTGAAGTCGCCGAGGCGGAAGCTCACGGGCGGGCGCCCTCCGTGACCGGCCCGGGTGCCGGGCGGCCGAGCCCGTAGAGCCGGCGGTAGTGCTCGCGGCTCGACAGGATGATCATGACGTAGGTGCGCGTCTCCGAGAACGGGATCGTCTCGATGAACTCCTCGGCGCCGAGCTCGCCGTGCGCGGCGGTCCAGGCGACGACGCGGTGCGGTCCGGCGTTGTAGGCGGCGAGCACCTTCTCCACCGAGCCGCCGAACTCGTCGACCATCTGGCGCAGGTAGTGCGTGCCGAAGTCGAGGCTGGTCACGGGGTCGTGCAGCGAGGCGCGCCGGAAGCGCTTGCCCTTGGCGCGCGCGATGCGCAGGCCGGTGGCCGGCATCACCTGCATCAGCCCGCGGGCGCCGGCGCGGCTGAGCGCCTGGGCGTCGAAGGTGGACTCCTGGAGGATCACCGCTGCCACGAGCGCCGGGTCGAGCGACTCCTCGTCGGCGGCCGCGCGCAGCTCCTCCTGGTAGCGCAGCGGGTAGAGGATGCGCCAGACCTCCGCCGGCAGGCGGTCTCCCGCCTCGCCGATCCACTCGGGATAGGCGCGCTTCATGCCGACGACCGCGGAGCGGTAGCGGCCGCTGCGCCACTCGATCCAGGCGAGCGTCGCCTGGACGCGCGAGGACTCCGGCAGCAGCCGCAGCTCGCGCGCGGCCTCGTCGAGCCGATCCACCAGCAGCAGCTCGCGCAGGCGCGTGGCCCGAGGCTCGGGCAGCGTCGGCTCGGGCGACTCGCCGGCTGGCAGCAGCGCCGGGCGGGCGGCGGGCGTGCCGCCGAGGCCCGCCAGCGCCTCGCGGGCCCGCACGCCGTGGTAGGCGAACTTGTAGCGCTGGACGGTCTCCTCCAGCAGCTGGCGGCCGCGATCGCGCTGGCCGAGCGCCAGGCGCGAGCGGCCGGCCCAGTACAGGAAGCCCGGCGTGAAGGCGCTCGCGGGCCGCAGCCGCGCGTTCGACTCGAGCGTGACGGCCGCGGCCTCGAAGCGGCCGGCCCGGTAGTCGGCCCAGCCGCAGCGCCAGGCGGCGCGCTCGACGTGGCGGCCCGCCGGGTACTCGGCCAGCAGGCGCCGCCACCACGGCAGGGCGGCGTCGTCGAGGGCGTCCTTCTGGTAGTGATTGGCCAGCGAGAGCAGGGCCTCTTCGCCCCACTGCGTGCGCGGGTAGGCCGCGGCGACCGCCTCGAAGGCCTCGGGCGTCCGCGCCGTGGCGGCGCGCTTCTTCGCGAGCAGGAACGCCGCCTCGGCCC
>JBGASI010000178.1:0-8378 GCA_044229815.1 Vicinamibacteria bacterium
CAGCTCGTGCGCGAGGTCCACTCGCAGCGGCTGGGCGAGGTGGCGGACGAGTACGACGCCGTGCACAGCGTGGAGCGGGCCCGCCGCGTCGGCTCCGTGCACGAGATCATCCCCGCCGCGCGCCTGCGCCCGCACCTGGTGGAGGCGATCGAGCAGGGCATCGAGAAGGAACGTCGGCGCGCGGGGGGGGCGCCGCCGGGGGCCTGAGGGGCGCTTGCCCCGCCGCGCCGCGGCGGCTATCCTGTGCCGTTCCGGACCAAGGAGAGAAGCGTCGATGAGCGACCGCAATCAGTCCATCCTGTACAGCGGGGGCCACAAGGGCACCGAGGCCGAGTTCGGGCGCAGCGCCGAGAAGTGGGGCGTTCGCCAGGTCACGCTGTCGTACGACGGCCACGTGATGGAGTACAGCAGGGACGTCGAGGTGCTCCCGACCGAGGAGCTGCTCAAGGGCGACGTCAGCATGGAGATCGTGTCGAAGCGGCTCGGCCGCACCTACACGAGCGTCGAGCAGATCCGGCGCGTCTGCCAGCTCATCTTCCACATGGTCTCGCGCACCTACTGCGTCTTCGTGATCGGCTGGATCCAGGGCGACGACACGGTGCAGGGCGGCACGGGCTGGGGCGTCGAGCTCGCCAAGTTCTTCAACCGCCCGGTCAGCGTGTTCGACCAGGCGCGCCACGGCTGGTTCACCTGGAAGGACGGGCACTGGGTCCCCGACACGCCGGTGATCCCGGAGCGGCCGTTCGCCGCGACCGGCACGCGGAACCTGAGCGACGAGGGGCGCAAGGCGATCGCCGAGCTGTTCGAGCGCTCGTTCGGGCCGGCGAAGTAGGCGATCAGGCGGCGGGCAGAGCCCGCGCCGGCGCGATCTCGCGCAGGGCCGAGAGAAACGCCGCCATCTCGGCGGGCCGGCCGATCGTCACCCGCAACCACGTCGGCAGCGCGTCGAAGCGCCGGCCGACCAGGATCCTGCGCGCCCGGAAGGCCTCGATCAGCGGCTTGACGTCCGTCCCGACGTCGATCATCACGAAGTTCGCCTCGGAGGGGATGACGCGCCGTCCGTCGCGCGCGAGCTCCGCGCACAGCGCGCGGCGGGCCCCGTTCAGCCTCTGCCTCTGCTCCTCCACCAGGCCGGGCTCCGCGAGGCTGGCGAGCGCCGCCGTGAGCGCCGCCGCGTTGGTGTTGCCCCAGGAGGCGTGCGCGCGCAGGGCCTTGGCGGTCGCCTGCGAGGCGACGGCGTAGCCCAGCCGCAGGCCGGCCATGCCGTAGATCTTGGAGAAGGTGCGAGCCACGACCACGTTCGGGTGAGCGTCGATCAGCCCGAGCGCGGAGCGGTACGCCGGGTCCTCGACGAAGTGGTGGTACGCCTCGTCCACCAGGATCGCCGCCGTGGCCGGGACCTTCTCCACGAACGCGGCGAGCTCGGCGCCGGAGACGATGGTGCCGGTGGGGTTGTTCGGGTTGCAGACGTAGACGAGCCCGGTGCGCGCGTCGCAGGCGGCTGCCATCGCGGGGAGGTCGTGACGGAAGTCGGCGCTGAGCGGGACGCGGACCGGCTCGGCGCTCGTGACGCGGGCGTACGCCAGCACCGCCTCGAACGTGGGGTCCGCCGCCACGAGCGTGCGTCCCGCCGAGAGGAACGCGGCGTCGGCCATGCGCAGCACCTCGCTCGAGCCGCAGCCGAGCACGATCCGCTCCGGCGGCACGCCGTGGAGCCGGGCCAGGGCCGCGGTCAGCTCCTCCTCGGCCGCGTCCGGGTAGCGCGAGGCGACGGCCTGTGACGCCGCCAGCGCCGCCAGCGCGGCGGCCGAGGGGCCGTAGGGGTTCTCGTTCGAGTTGAGCTGGACGAGATCGAGCGGCTCGCCGCGCAGCAGGCTCGCCTGCACGGGGAGGGTACGCAGCCCGGCGACCGTGGCGCCGGCGGCCGCCCCGAAGAACGCGCCGAAGCGACGCCGCGAAAGGCCGCCCTTGTCGTCGTGCCCGGCGTCGCTCGTCTGCTGGTCCACAGGCTCCTCCTCGCGCGGGTGCGCGGTGGTTGCGCCGACGACAGGCTGTCGCTCGATTGCTGCGCGGAGTCTAGTCCGCGGGCGAGGTCGGTGTCGACCGCGTTCGCCGCCGGCGGGTCCCGGCCGGGCGCGAGCCGCGGCCGGCGGTCCGTCGCGGGTGCGCCGCCCCGCGCTCGACCAGGTAGTGCAGGCGCACGACGCCGTCGGCGAAGCTGCGGGCGGAGCGCAGCCTGAGCGGTACCAGGCGGCGACCCGGCGCGAGCAGCGGGATGCCCTCCCCGATCAGGGTCGGGATCACGTGCAGGACGAACGAGTCGACCTCGCCCGCGTCGACGAGCGCGCCGATCACCTGCGCGCCACCCATCACCCAGATGTCCTTGCCGGGTTTCGCGCGCAGCTGGCGGACGAAGTCGGCGATCGGCTCGTCCACGAACTCGAAGCCCGCGGCGACCGAGGTCGGCGAGCGGCGGCTGAAGACGTAGTTCTTCGCGCTGCCGAAGCCCTCCGTGGCGCGCTCGCCGAAGCCGAGCGCCAGCTCGTAGGTCTTGCGGCCCCAGAGCACGGTGTCGATGCGGCGGGTGAACGCCCCCATGCCGTAGTCGCCGGCCGTGCCCGGCCGGTCCAGCCACTCGACGCTCCCGTCCGCGCGCGCGATGTAGCCGTCCGCGCTCGTGGCCACGTAGACGACCACCTTCCGGCGCTTTTCCATCGCGTGGCCCCCCAATCGCTACCCTAGCACGCGTCCGCGGCCGCTCAGCCGGGAAAGGCGTCGGGGGGCCGATTGCCCCACGGGGCGAGGACCCCCACAATACGCCGCATCCCCGGAGGCCCCATGCATCGCGTGTCGACCCTCGCTGCCCTCGTCTCGCTGTCGCTCGCGTGCGTTGCGGTCCCCGCGCGCGGCGACGCGCTGTCGGACGACCTGCGCGCCCGCCGAGCCCGCCTGATGGAGGCCCTCGGCCCCGAGACCCTCTTCCTCCAGCACAGCGCGCCGCCGCAGGTGTACTCCCGCGACGTCGACTACAAGTACCGCCAGGACAGTGACCTGCTGTACCTGACCGGCATCGATCAGGAGGGCACGAGCCTCGTGCTCATGCCGGGGAACCGCTCGAAGAAGGCGATCCTGTTCGTCTCCGACCCCAACCCGCGGCGCGAGCACTGGAACGGCCACCTGCTCACGAAGGACGAGGCCAAGGCGCGCAGCGGCGTCGACGAGGTGCGCCTCGCCTCGGAGCTGGACGCCTTCCTGGCGTCCGCGTTCAACCGCCAGCCGCCGTTCGTGCGCTGGACCGAGTACGACGGGGAGTACGAGGCCTTCTTCGACGCCGTGGCCGGCGGCCGCGCGCGGCTGGCCTTCGTGCTCGGGCGCCGGCCGGGGCCCGGTCAGGAACTGCCGCCGGCGTTCGAGGAGGCCGAGCGCTTGCGCCAGCGGCTGCCGGGCGCGACGGTCGTCGACGCGACCGCGGTCGTCTGGGGGCTGCGCCAGGTCAAGACGGCGGTCGAGCGCGCCGCGCTGCAGCGTTGCGCCGACATCTCCGGCGACGCGCACCGCGCCGCGATGCGGGCCACCCGGCCCGGGCGCTTCGAGTACCAGGTGCAGGCAGCGCTCGAAGAGGTCTACCTCCAGGCCGGCGCGGCGTGGGGCTACCCCTCCATCGTCGGCAGCGGCCCGAACGCCACCATCCTCCACTACGACCGCTCGACCCGGCAGATGAAGGACGGCGAGCTGCTGCTGATCGACGCGGCGGCCTTCGCGGACGGCATGACGACCGACATCACGCGCACCTGGCCGGTCAGCGGGCGCTTCTCGCCGGCGCAGGCCGAGCTGTACCGCGTCGTGCTGGCGGCGCAGGAGGCCGGCATGAAGGCCGCCGTGCCCGGGGTCCGCACGGTGGACGTGGAGCGCGCGGTCGAGGAGTCGGTGAAGGCCGGCCTGGCGAAGCTCGGCCTGGTGATCGACCCGGCCTCGACGCAGCACCGCACCTGGTACACGCACGGCATCTGCCACTGGATCGGGGCGGACGTGCACGACGTGGGCGACTACCGGCGGCCGCTCCAGCCCGGGATGGCCTTCACGATCGAGCCCGGCGTCTACGTGCGCGAGGCGGCGCTGGCGGACCTGCCGGACACGCCCGAGAACAAGGCGTTCCGCGAGAAGGTGGCCCCGGCGCTCGCGCGCTACAGGGACGTCGGCGTCCGTGTCGAGGACTCCTTCCTGCTGACCGAGCAGGGGCTCGTGCGCCTCTCCGCGCGCGTCCCGCGCACCATCGAGGAGATCGAGGCCTTCCTGGCCGGCCGCCTGGCGGATTGACGGCCCTTTCGCCCCCGTCGTATCGTCCGCTCGGACCGCCGACTGGAGGAGCCCCATGACCATCGCCCCCTTCGAACCCAAGTTCATGAAGATCGGCGTGCTCACTGCCGCCCTGCAGGAGCTGACCCCGCGCGAGAAGCGCGACCCCGACCCGGATCTCGCGGTCGAGGAGTGGGCGGCTTTCGCACGCGAGGTGGGGGCGGACTACATGCAGCTTTCGGCGGCGCTGCACCCCACCGAGACCGACATCCCGGCCGAGGCGATGCTCGACCCGGTGGCGAACACCCTCGACCTGCGCCAGCCCTTCGACGAGGAGCGCGCGCAGCGGGTACGCAAGGCGCTCGCCGCGAACCGGCTCGGCCTCTCCGACGTCGCCTACTTCGACAACATGCTCGTCGACGACCCGGCGACCCGGCGGAAGAAGCACGACTTCATGCGCCGCGTGTTCGAGGCGGCGAGCCTGCTCGGGGTGGACGCGGTGTGCGGCTTCGTCGGCCGGAACCAGAAGCTGTCGATGGACCAGAACCTCCTCGACTTCGAGCACAGCTTCGTGCCGCTGCTGAAGGAGGCGAAGGCGCGCGGGCTCTCGTACCGCGTCGAGCAGTGCCCGATGCCGGGCTGGACGACGGGCGACAACTGGCACAACAACATCGCCTACGTGCCCGGCACCTGGATCGCCCTGCACCGCATCTGCGAGAAGCACGGGGTCGGCGACCAGTTCCGCATCCACTACGACCCGTCACATGCGATCCTGATGGGCCAGGACACGCGCTCGATCTTCCAGTACCTGAAGGACGAGGGCTACGGCTTCCTGATCGGCGGCTTCCACGTGAAGGGCCAGGTCACGGACGCGAAGGGCGTCGCGGCGTGGGGCTACGGCGGCCAGACCGTCGAGCGTGGCGACTGGAAGGACGGCCAGCCTTCGCCGAACCCGGCGGACCAGGGCAACGCCTGGAAGAAGCAGGTCGTGCTGTGCGAGCACGAGCTGCCGGGCACGGCGAAGCACGACCCGCTCGCGTACCTGCAGAACCGCACGGTCGACTGGCTCGACCACCAGCTCGCCGCGCGCGAGCTGCTGCCGCTCGACGTCGCGAACACCCACCTCGTCGTCGAGCACGAGTACCCGAAGGCGCGCATCCAGGACAAGGCGCGCCTCGCGCCGATCCTCGCCGGGTCGATCGCCTTCACCCGCAAGATCGACGAGGCCGCGGCCTGCATGTACGCCCTGCAGCACGAGGTGCTGAAGGCCCAGGACATCCCGGTCCAGGGCCACGGGCGGCAGGCCTACCGCAGCTAGTCCTCAGCGCAGGAGGGCGGCGCGCGGGCTCTGCGCGTGGAGGGCGAACGCCTCCGCGGCCGCGCCGCCGCCCTCGACACCTCGAAAGCGCTGCATGCGATCGTGCGCGACCCAGAACTCGTCCGGGTTCTGGCTGGCGTGAGCGTAGCAGGCGGCCTTCTTCCTCTCGACGACGGCCGTGACGTCGACCCGGTGGGTCGGCGCGAAGTGCTGCGTCTGCTCGCCGGTCATGACCTCGCCGTAGTAGAGGTCGAAGCGGCGGCCGAGGCCGAGCCACGCGTCGTACGCGAGGACCGAGGCGATCCGGTGGTCGCGGTGGGTGTCGACCGGCCAGTGGGCGAGCAGGGCGTCCGGCCGCTCCTCCTCGAGCGCGCGGCGCACCTCGGCGTAGCGTTCCCGCGTGATCTCGGCCGCGCCGTCGACCTGCGACAGGAACCGCGGCCGGGCCCCGAGGAGGGCGCAGGCCTTCTTCGCCTCCTCCGTCCGGATCGCGGCCGCCTCGTCGCGCGTCCGGCCCTCGATGCCGGCCTCGCCGCGGGTCAGGTAGAGGCACACGACCTCGTGCCCCTGGGCCGCGAAGAGCGCGGCCGTGCCGCCAGCCATCGACTCGGGGTCGTCGGGGTGGGCGCCGAACACGACGAGCTTGAGACGGCCCGCCTTCGCCTCGGCCGCGGCGACGGGCAGCGGCAGGGCGAGGAGCCCCGCCGCCCCGGCGGCCGTCTGGCGCAGCAGCTGGCGGCGCGAGCGGGCGCTCACCGCGCGACCTTGAGGGCGTCGTCCCCCGCCAGGAAGGTCAGCATCCCGAGCGCCACGAAGAGCGCCGCGGCGATCCAGCGCATCCACTTCATGTTCACGCGGTGGGCGAGCACCTCGCCGAGGTAGACCGCCGGCACGTTGGCGATCATCATCCCGAGCGTCGTCCCCGCCACGACGAGCGCGAGCGCGTGGTAGCGCGCGGCGAGCGCGATCGTCGCGAGCTGCGTCTTGTCGCCCATCTCGACGACGAAGAACGCGAGGAGCGTCGTCAGGAAGACGCCGCTCCCCGGCAGCTTGCGGTCCTCTTCGAGCTCGTCGGGCTTGAGCGTCCAGAGGCCGAAGACGACGAACGTGGCCCCGATGATCCAGCGCAGGGTCCTCGGCGAGACGAGCGTGGCGAGCCAGGCCCCGATCCAGCCGGCCAGGAAGTGGTTCCCGAGCGTCGCGACGAGGATGCCGAGGACGATCGGCACGGGCCGCTTGAGCTTCGCCGCCAGGACGAACGAAAGCAGCTGGGTCTTGTCGCCCATCTCGGCCGCGGCGACGATCGCGGTCGAGACCACGAGTGGCTCGAGGTTCAGCAAATGAAGCCCCCGTCGACGATCAGCGTCGAGCCCGTGGTGAAGGCCGACTCGTCCGAGGCCAGGAAGAGGTACGCCGCGGCCATCTCCTCGGCCGTGCCGAGGCGGCCCATCGGCTGGCGGGCGACCAGGGCCTGCAGGGCTGCCTCGGGGTCGGGCGCCTCGTTGAGGCGTTCGTCGATCCACGGCGTCAGGGTGGTGCCCGGGCAGACGGCGTTCACGCGGATGCCGTCCTTCACGTGGTCGAGCGCCATGGCCTTCGTCAGGCCGACGACCGCGAACTTGGTCGTCACGTAGGCCGCGCGCTCGGCCACCGCGCGCACGCCCGCGATCGAGCCGGCGTTGACGATCGCCCCGCGCCGGCGGGGCACCATCACGGCGAGCGCCGCGCGCGACATCAGGAAGGTGCCCGTGACGTTGACCGCCAAGAGCCGCTCGAGCGTGGCCTCGTCGGTCGTCAGCACCGTGCCGGTCGCGCCGATGCCGGCGTTGTTGACGAGGACGTCGAGCGGCCCGAAGGCCGCCTCGATCTCGCGCACCAGGCGCTCGCAGTCGGCGGCCTTCGACACGTCGCCCACGAGGGCGGCTGCCCGTCCCCCGGCGACCGTCGCCTCGGCCGCCACCGCCCGGGCCTTGTCGAGCGAGACGTCCGCCACCCCGACCGCGGCTCCCTCGCGGGCGAAGGCCAGGGCGGTCGCGCGGCCGATGCCGGAGCCGCCGCCCGTGACGAGCGCGACCTTGTTCTCGAAACGCCCGCTCATGCGGTCCCTCCCGGCTGGTTTCGTGACCCGCCCGGCCTCAGTCGGCGTGGAAGACCTCTTCCATGGAGGCCCACCACTCCCCGGGCGCGCGCCCCTCGACGGGGCGCTGGGCGGCGTCCATGATGTCCCACCACTCGCGCATGCGCGGGGCGCGGGCGAGCTCGCGCATCCGGGCCTCGTACTCGTCTTCGGGCCCGACGTACTCGTAGCAGGCGAATAGCTGGCCGCGGAAGTGGAAGATCGAGTAGTTGCGGATGCCGGCGGCGTGGATCGCGGCGAGGATCTCCGGCCAGACCGCGGCGTGGTGGCGCTTGTAGGCCTCGAGCGCCTCCGGGCGCAGGCCGATCAGTTGTCCGAATCGCTTCATGCGGGCCTCCGTCTAGACCGGTGGGACGACGCGCTGGCGCTGCGTCCCGAGCTTCTCGATACCCAGCTCGACGACGTCGCCCGCCTTGAGAAACTGCGGCGGATCGAAGCCGAGGCCGACACCCGGCGGCGTGCCGGTGCTGATCACGTCGCCGGGCAGCAGCGTCATGAAGCGGCTGAGGTAGCTGACGAGGGCCGGCACGCCGAAGACCATCTGCCGCGTGCTGCTCGACTGCTTCGACTCGCCGTTGACCTTGAGCCACATTGCCAGCTCCTGCGGGTCGCCGACCTCGTCGGGTG
>JBGASI010000179.1:0-9308 GCA_044229815.1 Vicinamibacteria bacterium
GCTCGTCCCGGTGGCAGAAGGCGATGGCGACGAGACCCGACGCCTCGCCGCCCTTCCGGTCCGGCTGTTGCCGGGGGCGACGACGGTGGCGCCGCCGTCCGCCGACTCCGGCCTGCGTCTCCCCCTCGCGGTCGCCTGGGGCCTGGCGTTCGTCGCGCTTGCGGCCAGCGGCGCGCTCCTCTTCGGCATGGCTACCCTCGGCGAACGCCGCGCCGCCTTCGTCTCGGCGGTCACCCACGAGCTGCGCACGCCGCTCACGACGTTTCGCATGTACTCCGACATGCTGCTCGAGGGGATGGTCTCGAGCGAGGACGAGCGCCGGCAGTACCTGACGACGCTCAGCCGCGAGGCCGAGCGGCAGAGCCACCTGGTCGAGAACGTGCTCGCCTATTCGCGCCTCGAGCGAGGACGCTACGCGGGCCCGTCGGAGGAGGTCGCGCTCGAGGCGCTCTTCGCTCGGGTGTGCGAGAGCCTCGCGGCCCATGCCGAGCAGTCCGGGATGACCCTCGTGACCTCGATCCCGCCGGGGGGCGGCGAGGTTCGGCTCAGCGTCGACCGCTCGGCCGTCGAGCGGATCCTCTTCAACCTGGTCGACAACGCCTGCAAGTACGCCCGCGCCGCGACCGACCGCCGGATCCACCTCGACGCCGAGACCGACGACCAGGCCGTGCGCCTGACCGTGTCCGACCACGGGCCGGGGATCGAGCCCGGGGAGCTGCGCCGTCTCTTCCGCCCGTTCCACAAGTCCGCCCGCGACGCGGCGCAGTCGGCCCCCGGCGTCGGCCTCGGCCTCGCGCTCTCCCGCCGGCTGGCGCGGGCGCTCGGAGGGGAGCTCAGCGTCCTGCGCGGCCGTCGGGACGGCGCCGCGTTCTGCCTCCGCCTGCCGCGGGCGTGAACGACCGGTGCGGCCGATCGGTGCAGAATGGTGCACCATGATGTACGCTAGCTGCATGGGTGCGTTTGTTCGGCAGAGCGTGTCGCTCCCGGCGCCGACGGTCAAGCGTGTGCGCGCGATCGCGAAGGTGCGGCGAACGAGCGCCAACCGCGTGCTGGTCGATCTGATCGAGACGGGCCTGGAGGCCAGGGAAGCCGAGAAGGACCGGTTTCTCGACCTGGCCCGGCGATTCAAGGAAGCCACGGACCCGGGAGAGTCCGATCGGCTGCGAGAGGAACTCGCCCGACTGACCTTCGGCGAGTGATGCCGAGGATCCGCTGGACGGATCTTCCCGAGTCGATCCGGAAACACCTCCTGCTGAGGCTGAAGGACCGTCAGATCACGTACAAAGACTTCGGCTCCTTCAAGATCTGCGGAGAGGGCGAGCTCCCGCTGACCTTCCTGCTCCGAGGACAGTCTGCCAAGGGGCGGAAGCTCTAGAACGGCTAGAGATGCAGGTCAGTTTCGTGTCGTCGACCGCGCCAGTCCCGCCAGCCGGACGAACTCCGCACGAAGCCCACCTTCGTCAGCATCGCGGCTGGTGTTTGCCCAGGCGAGAACCTTCGCGTACTCGGCCTGCCCCCGGTACGGTGACTCCCGCAGTAGCATCCCGAAGCTCGCGACGGAGGCGGCGAACCTGAAGTCGGAGTCGGCGGATTCGAAGGCCTTGGCGGCGTCCTTCAGGGCGACCTCCACGAGCTGGCTCTGGGTCCCGTCGGGCTGCTTGTAGCGGAGCTTCAGGGTGAGGAGCTCGCCGTTGTCCGGACCGGCCGGAGCAGCCGGCGGAGCCTGGTACTTGAGGGGATCGACCCCTGGTGCGTCGATCGCTTCGCCTGGGGGCACGATCACCGCGGAACGGATCTGCTCGAGGCGTCTGGATCCGAGCTTGGTCATGGCTCTCGATGGGGGGCGGTGTTGTGCCCCGACGTCTCCACGCGGCGCCGTCGTAGGGGTAACGATCGAGGCCAGCCGTTTCTTAGGCGCCGCGCAACAACAAGGCGGAGTTCCCGCCGCACCGGTGTCCGGGATGGTAGCCCTGGGGCCCCGAAGTGCTGGTAGCCGCTCAGATGTCGGGGGAGGCCCTCGGCGCGTGAACTCGTCCCGTGCCCTCACGAGTCGGTCTTTGCCAGAATGGATCTATACTCCACGTTGGTAAGACTAGAATGGAGAAGGCTCCTCCCGAAATGGGGACGATCCGGCGTTCGCTGACGATCGACCTGCCGCCCCGCCAATCGGCCTTCCTCTGGGGGCCGCGCAAGACCGGCAAGAGCACGTACCTCCGGTCGGCCTTCCCGGACGCCCTCACGTTCGACCTTCTCCAGTCGGACCTGATGCTCGACTTCGCCCGGCGCCCCGCACTCCTCCGGGAGCGCCTCCTCGCCGTGCCCGAGGCGAAGCTGCGTCACCCCGTGATCCTCGACGAGGTCCAGAAGGTGCCGGCGCTGCTCGACGAGGTCCACTGGCTCATCGAGAACCGGGGTCTGCGCTTCGTCTTGTGCGGGTCGAGCGCGCGGAAGCTCAAGCGCGGCGGCGTCAACCTCCTGGGCGGCCGCGCCTGGCGCTACGAGATGCACCCGCTGGCGTCGGTCGAGATCGGCGAGATGGACCTGCTGAAGGCCCTCAACCGCGGCCTCGTGCCGTCCCACTACCTCGACTCCCAGTACGAGCGCTCGCTTCGCGCCTACGTCGTGGACTACCTGAAAGAGGAGGTCTTCGACGAGGGGCTCACCCGCAACGTGGCCGCCTTCTCGCGCTTCTTCGAGGCCATGGGCTACTCCCACGGCGAGCTCACCAACTACGCCAACATCGCCAGGGACTGCGGCGTCGACGCGAAGACCGTCAAGGAGTATTACCAGATCCTGGTCGACACCCTGCTCGGCACGTTCGTGGAGCCGTGGAAGAAGAGGCAGGAGCGCCAGGTCATCGGCAAGGCGGCGAAGTTCTACCTCTTCGACGTCGGCGTCGCGGGTGCCCTCTCCGGGCGGCGCATCCGCGAGGCGCGCGGGGAGGCGTTCGGGCGTGCCCTCGAGCACCTCGTCCTCATGGAGGTGCTGGCCCACCGGTCCTACCGCGGGCTCGGCTACGGGATCCACTTCTGGCGCACGAAGAGCGGGCTCGAGGTGGACTTTGTGCTCGGGGACGCCGAGGTGGCGGTGGAGGTGAAGGGGACCGCTCGAGTCGACCCCTCGGACCTGCGCTCGCTGCGCGCGTTCGTCGCCGACAACGCTCCGCGCCGGGCACTTCTCGTCTGCAACGAGCCGGCCGCCCGCGTCGCCGACGGCATCGAGGTGCTGCCCTGGCGCGAGTTCCTCGCGCGCCTCTGGGCCGGGGACGTGCTCGGCTGACGGCCGACGGGCCAGGAGCGCCTACTTCAACCCCTCGACGAGGTACAGCTCCGACAGCTTGCGCGTCACGTTGTACGCGTACGCAGTCGCGTCGGGCGTGACGAGGAGGATCTGGATGCCCGGGACCCCGACGGGATCCGGCGGCGCCACGGTGAGGACCCGCGTCCGCCGGCCGGCCGCGAGATCCAACCGATCCACCTGCGCCGGCACGGCGTTCCGGTTCCAGACCAGGAGGCTCGCCGAGTCCGGGCCCCAGCCCGAGATCGCCTCGCCGGCCGCCAGCGTCACCACCGCGTGCGCGTCGCTGCCGTCGATGCGCGAGACGCCGATCGTGTTCGCCCCCTCGCGGGTGGGGTGGCTCGTGTCGACGTACGCGATCGATCGCCCGTCGGGCGAGAGGAGCGTCTGGTACGCGTAGGGCGACGCGCCCGAGGGGCTCAGCTTCCGGAGCGCCCCGGTCTCGAGGTCGATCCCCCAGAAGGCGAACGGCTCGCCGCGGTGCCGGCCCCACAGGATCGCGGACTTGCCGTCGGGCAGCACGTCCGGGCGGAGGTCGCTGCCCGCGAAGTCGGGCAGAGGGATCCGGCGCGTGGCGCCGGGGCCCGTGGGGATGACGAGCAGCGCCATCTCCGGGTCGACGGTGCACGTCGCGACCCACTTGCCGTCCTGGGAGATCGTGGACTGCCGCTGGCCGAGGCCGATCGACTGCGCGGGGCCGCCCGCGAGGGGACGCACGTAGAGGTTGCCGTCCACGCGGCTCCAGTCGGCCACGGGGGCGAGCAGCGCCGTGCGCCCGTCGAGCGTCAGGGAGGTCGTCGCCTGGGCGTCGAGCCACCCGAGGTCCCTGTCGTTCGATTCCCCCCGCGCCCGTCCGAAGGTCTGCCGCTGGTACGAGTGGAGGGCCACGAGCGCGCGTCCCCGGGCGTCCACGTCCCGGAGCTCGAGGCGTCCGGCGTGCCGGAGCAGCACCCGCGTGCGGCCCGACAGGTCCGCGGCCAGGAAGACGCTCGCGCCGTCCTGGTACGTCGAGATCCAGATCTCCCGGCCGTCGGGGCCCCAGGCCATGCCCGTGAACCCCGAGAGCGCCGCGAGCGTGCGCGACTTGCCGCTGCGCTCCACGATCTCGAGGCTCACCTCCTCGATGATGTTCCCCCGCTCCCTCACGAACGCCAGGAGATCGCCGCGCACGAGCGGGCTGCGGATCACCTCGAGCGACTTCGCGACCACGTGGCCGAGCGGCCACTCCAGTCGGATCTCTCCCCCGAAGTCGCCGACCGCCGCCGCCAGCTCTCCGGCGCCGGGCCCGGGACCCGCTCCCCACACCCGCGACGACATCCACTCCCGCTTTGCCCCGCCCGCGAGCGGCAGGCTGTAGAGCGCGCCGACCTGGACGGCGTGCGAGAGGTACGTCCGCGCGAGACCGATCCCTTCGCCGCTCTCGGTGACGGCGAGCAGGATCCCTTCGCTGTCCGCGAGCGCGCGCGTCCCCGGCTGGTCGAGCCGCCTCGCGTACCACTGCGCCGGCGCTCCCGCCCACTGCGCGCTGTAGACCACCTCCGACGTGTTCGGCACGAAGCGCGCGCCCGTCACCGTGCCGCGCTCGTGCGTCAGGAGGCGGACGCTCGGCGGCGGCGGCGCGGCGCCCCGCAGCGCCCACCCCGCGACACCGGCGACGGCGAGCAGCAGCGCGCCGACGCCGAACCAGGCCAGGGTCGCGCGCCGCTTCCGCCGTTCGAATGGCGCCGTGCGCGGCGCGGCTGCTTCCACGACCGAGAGGCTCTGCAGGGCGAACGCCACGTCGTGCGCGGAGTGAAACCTGCGCTCGGGCGACTTCTCGAGGCAGTGGCGCACGATTCGCTGAAGCCCCGGCGGCAGCGGGCGGCTCGCGCCCTCGATCTCGGGCGGGTCGTCGCGGAGCACCGCCGCCATCGTTTCGGAGGAGGACGAGCGGGCGAACGCGCGCTTCCCGGTCAGCATCTCGAACAGCACGGCGCCGAAGCTGAAGAGGTCCGAGCGTGCGTCCACCGGCTCTCCTCGCACCTGCTCGGGGCTCATGTACCCGAGCGTGCCGAGGATCATCCCGCGCTCGGTGCGGCCGTCCGTGGCGACGGCCGCCGTGGGCTCCATGGAGTCCGGGCCCGACTCCGGCGCCGCGAGCTGCTTCGCGAGGCCGAAGTCGAGGATCTTGAGCCGGCCGTCCTTCGTGACCCAGAGGTTCTCCGGCTTCAGGTCCCGGTGGACGACGCCCTTCTCGTGCGCGGCCGCGAGGCCCTCCGCCATCTGGATCGCGAGCTCGCTGGCGCGCGGCACGGAGAGCGGACCGTGCTCCAGCCGGGCGCGGAGCGATTCCCCCTCGAGCAGCTCCATCACGACGTACGGGCTCTCCTCGTGCGTCGCGAAATCGTGGATGCCGAGGATGTTCGGATGGTTGAGCGCGGCGACCGCCTTGGCTTCCCGCTCGAAGCGCGCGAGGGCGTCGGCATTCTTCCCGAGGTGCTCGGGAAGCACCTTCACCGCGACAGACCGCGACAGCCGCGTGTCGTGCGCCTTGTAGACCTCGCCCATGCCGCCCGCGCCGAGAGGCGCGACGATCGCGTAGGGTCCGAGCTTCGTTCCGGGGGACAGCGCCATGGGCACCTCGGTGGGGACGGGGGCCGAGTGTACCGCGCTCGCCGCCCGGTCGCGCGGGAGCTGCCTTCCGACCTTCAGCGGCACGAGCTGAGCGATCTTCTCGAACGAGCGGTCAAGGGCACTTGACGCCGATCTAATGCATGCATTAGTGTGCACGCATGCATGGGACGACCACTCGTCGCGAGGGAGGACCACGATGAGGCGCACGGGGATCCACGCACCGACCGTCGAGGATGCCGCCGAGATCTCCGGGATCGAGACGCTCCACCCCGGGGGCTTCGCCCTGACCCGCCGCACGGCGGAGGTGGCGGGGCTGCGACCGGGGCTGCGCGTGCTCGACGTCTCGAGCGGGCGGGGGACGCAGGCCGTCTTCTACGCCGTCGAGTACGGCGTCGACGTCACGGGGGTCGATCTCTCGCCGGAGATGGTCCGCAAGGCCACCGAGCGCGCGGCGTCGGCGGGGGTGAGCGAGCGGGTCCGGTTCGCCGAGGGGGACTCGCAGGCGCTGCCCTGGCCGGACGGGACGTTCGACGTCGTCATCAACGAGTGCGCGGTGGGCATCCCGGACGACTCCCAGGCGGTGGTGCGCGAGATGGCACGCGTGGTCAAGCCCGGCGGGCGCGTGGTGATCCACGAGTCGACGTGGCGCAAGTCGATGACGGCGTGCGAGAAGGACGACCTCGCCGAGCGGTACGGGACCACCCCGCTGGAGCGCGACGAGTGGACGGGCCTGCTCCGCTCGGCGGGCCTCTCCGAGATCGGGGACGAGGGCGAGCCGTGGTCGCGGCCCGAGGTGTTCTGGAACGTCCGCCGGGACCGGGCGGTCTGCTGTCCGGCGATGATCCTGACCCCGGCCGAGCGGCTGCGGACGATGGCGCGGCTCGTCCCACGTCACGGCCTCAAGGGAGTCGTCAAGGCCCTGCAGAACGAGAGGGCGCTCTTCCGGGCGGTCCGGGCGGAGAAGCTCGGCTACGGCCTCTACTGGGGCCGGCGGCCCGAGGGCGCGGTGGCGCGGTGAGCGGCGCGGCCCGGCGCGCCCCGGCGCGGCCGCCGTCCTCGATGGCCGTGGCCTCGCGAGGCCTCGTCGCCGCGCTCGACTCTCCGTTCCTGCGGGCGCTGACCGAGCCGGCGCGGCTCGATCTGCTGCGGGTGCTGCTGCTGCACGGCCCGGCCAACATCGCGACGCTGGCGGGGCACCTCCCGCAGGACCGGTCGGTCATCTCGCGCCACCTGAAGGTCCTGGAGCAGGCGGGGATCGTGCAGGGGGAAAGGCTGGGGCGGGAGCGCGTCTACGCGCTCGACGGTCCCGGGTTCATCGGCACGCTGGAGAGGATTCTCGCGCAGGCGAGGGCGCTCGCGTCGTGCTGCTGTCCCCCGCCTGCCGCCCGCTAGCGGGGTCAGCCGCCGCCGGCTCCTGCACTCCCAGGCGCGCCCGAGGGTCAGCGATCGACGTACACCTCGCCGCAGGCGCCGTTGCGGGCGCAGGCCACGTAGAAGCCGCGCCTGGCGGCCAGCAGCTTGTACTGGTTGTCGGGATGGTTCTCGCAGCCGTTCACCGCGAGGCCCTTGCAGAGCTCGCCCGCGTCCCCCTGGCCGTAACGCCACGTCGGCCCGTCTCTCCCCGTGTCCTGAGCCTTGCCGACGCGCCAGGCCTCGCAGGCCTCGCGATCACGGCTGCCCTCCGCGCGCACGGGACACCACACGCGCCCGTCCGTGTAGCCGATGGCGACGCAGTAGTTCGCGTCGGGGCCCACGATCGGGGTCGAGTCGAGCGTGTGGAACTCGGGGCCCTTCTGGTGGACCTTGGCGTTGAAGTGGTGGATCGGTTCGGGGTAGGGCTTCCCGCAGCCGCTTCCCGCAGGCGGCCACGCCGCGTCCGGATCGACGGGAAAGGCCGCGGGCGCGCAGCCCTGGCGGTACGAGGTGGGCCCGCGTTTCACCCACTCGCCCCACTGCACGACCACGAACTCCTCCGAGAACTCGTTGGAGCTCTTCACCCTGATCGTCTCGAGCGGGAAGTCGTAGTCGGGCTCGGCACACAGGCCGGCCGCCCGGAGGTTCGCGAGCAGGGCCTCGACGTAGGCCTTCTGGTCGAGGATGCGGTACTGGCCCGACCCGCGCGGGTTCTCCTGGCTGAGGTCGAGGATCCCGGCCGGCCGCTGCACGAGCAGGTCGATCGCGGTGTCGACAGCCGGCATCAGCTGTGTGGGGCTGCGGCGCGAGCACTCGGCGTTGACCGAGCCCTTGCCCAGGGGACAGCTGATCGCGGCCGGCGGGCTGGTCGGGGGCGACGACGGGCTCGTCGTGGGCGTCGGGGTCGACGGGGAGCTTCCCCGGCCGCCACAGGAGAGCGCCAGGGTCGCGCCAAGGCCGAGAAGCGAGACGCGCACGTGCCGGGCGAACACGGAAACACTCTAGCCGACGAAGCCTCGATCCGTCGTGGCTTGTTCACCGTGGAGCCCTCGCGCGACGCGCCCGCCCCGAGGAGCAGGTCGAGCGTCTCCTCCGCGCCGAACGCGGCGGCGCGGTGGAGCGGCGTCTCCCCACGCGTGCGGCAGTCGCGCATGAAGCTGCCGGTCGCCGCCCCCGGTCGGGTCGCGCGGTTCGGGTCGGCGCCGTGGGCGAGGAGCACGCGGACGACGAGGTCGTGGGCGTGCCGCTCCGGCGTCGACAGCGCGGCGTGCAGCGGCGTCTCGCCGGTGTCGGCGTCGGCGCCGTTCACGTCGGCGCCGCTCTCGATCAGGAACTCGCACAGCCGCCAGTGGCCGTGGAAACTGGCGCCGCCGAGGTCGAGGTTCGCACCGAGCGTCGCCAGCGACTCGCCCCGGTCGAGCAGGAAGCGGATGGCGCTGACGTCCCCGTAGTAGGCGCACCAGTGGACGAGGCGCAAGCCGTCGGCCAGGCTGGCCGTGGCCGGGTGACCCTGGGCCACGCAGTCCCACACCAGGTCCGTGCGGCCGTCGACGATCCGCTCGAGCAGGGCCCTTTCCGTCACGCGCCCCCCCTTCTTGACTTTGGTGATCGGTGCCGGCGAGTCTACCAGCGGACCCGAAGACTCGACAAGGAACAGATCCGGCCCTCGAGGGGAGACATGCCACAGATGATCCGCAGGCTCGTTTCGCTCACAGCGGTCGCCGTCCTCGTGCTGCTCGCGGCCCTCCCGGCCGCCGCGGCCCAGACGGCTCCGCCGCCGCACACGATCCCCGGCTCACAGATCCGGGTGCTGCCGCCGAACGAGGCCGGCCGCCACTATCAACTGCACGTGGGCCTGCCGGCCAGCTACGGCAACGAGCCGGCTCGCCGGTATCCGGTGGTCTACGTGACCGACGGCTACTGGGACTTCGCCAAGCTGACGACCATCCACGGCAGCCTCGTCTACGACCGGGTGGTGCCCGAGT
>JBGASI010000180.1:0-14430 GCA_044229815.1 Vicinamibacteria bacterium
GGCGCGATCGCCGAGAAGGTCGAGCGGCTCGCCCCCTGGAGCCCCCGCTACCTCCAGCTCCAGGTCTACCTCGACGAGGAGAAGGCGCGGCGCGAGGCCGACGCCATCGTGGCCACGGCGCGGCGGCACGCCGACCAGGGCCGCGCCTGGGAGGCGCGCGCCGCCGCCCACAACGCGCTCGCCCTGCTCCCGGGGCACGCCCCCGCGCGCAAGCTGCTCGACGAGCTCGAGCCCGAGGAGCCGCCCGCCCCGCTCGTGGCCGCGGAGGGGGACCCCCAGGCGGCCCGCGCCGAGATCGAGAGCGCCGCGGCGCTGCGCCACTTCCTGGCCGACGAGCACGACCGGGCACGGGGGGCCGTCGAGCGGGCGCTGGCCCTCGACCCGGCCAACCGCCGGGCCGTGGAGCTCCAGAAGATCCTGCGCGTCCTCGGCTGACCCGCCTATAATCGGCCCAAGGATCAGTCAAGGGAGGTGGAGATGCGGGTGGTCCAAGCCGCGGCGCTCACCACGGCCGCGTTGCTGCTGGCCTCGTTCGCGTCCGCCCAGGGCCTCGGTAGTGCTGCGGCCCGGGAGAGAGAGAAGAGAAAGACGACGACCCCGACGAGCTCGACGCCCGCGAAGGTCTACAAGGACGGCGACCTGGGCTCGTCCGTGGCCCCCGTCGCCGCCCTGCCCGATCTGCCGCTGACCGCCGACGAGCCGGCGGCGAGCCCCGGCGATGGCTCGACGCCGCCCGCCGACGGGCAGCCCGCCGCCGAGGGCCAGCCCTTGACCGAGGGCCAGCCCGCGGCGCCGGAAGCCGCGGCCAAGCCGACGCCGGCTGCCGCCGCCGCCGAGAAAGCCGAGGCCGACCGCCAGGCCGAGGCCCAGGCGGCCTGGAAGCGGCGCCTCGACCAGGCGCGCAAGGAAGAGCTGCTCTACAAGGACCTGATCGACAAGGTCCAGCTCGAGCTCAACGACACCTCCGTCGGTCTCTACAGCCCCGCGCGCCTCGGCAAGGTCGCCTTCCTCGAGGAGAACAAGCAGAAGCTGGCCGAGGTGCAGGGGCGCATCGCCAGCCTGGAGGCCGAAGGCCGCCGCAGCGACTATCGCTGAGCCCGGGTGGGCAGCGAGCCCACCCGTTCGACACGCGCGAGCAGGCCGCGGTCCTCGTTGAGGTCGACCCGCCGCGGCCGCTCCGCGCTCTCGAGCACGAACGAGCCGCCGGCCGGCTCGAGCGCGAACGTGCGGGCCTCGCGCCGCGCCCCGAGCACGAGCGCGATCTCGAGCGGCACCCGCCCGGGCAGGCCCTCGGGCCGCACCTCGACCGTCGTGCGGAAGCCGCCGCCGGGCGCCGTCTCGCTGCGCGCCGTGTAGCGCAGCCGGGGCAGGCCCGTGTCGTAGACCCAGCGCTCGAAGTAGGGCCGCAGGTCCATCCCGCCGGCTTCCTCCAGCGCGCGCCGCAGGTCCTCGGAGCCGGCCTTGCCGAAGCGGTGGCGGTCGAGGAAGGTGCGGGCGCCGCGGAAGAAGGCGTCGTCGCCGAGCAGGCCCCGCAGCATGTGCAGGACCCAGGCCCCCTTGTCGTAGACGACGGCGCGGTAGACGCGCGGGTCCGAGTCGAGCATCCCGACGCGCTGGCCGAGGTGGATCGCCCCCGCCCCGTCGTACTTCGTCGCCCAGCGGCCCATCCGGCCCATCATGCCGCGGAACGCCGCCTCGCCCGCGTCGTGGCGTATCCACAGGGCCGCGGCATACTGCGCCCAGCCCTCGGAGAGCCAGCGCTCGCGATAGTTCGCCGGCGCCGTGGCCTGTCCCCACCACTGGTGAGCGGCCTCGTGGGCCAGGAAGAAGCCCCGCAGGTCGCCGAAGTTGGCCGGGTCGTCCACGAGATCCCGGCCCCGCAGCATCGGCGGCCGCAGCTGCACGTACAGCAGGCCGGGCGGGCTGTGGCCGCCCGGCAGGCGGGTCTCGGTGATCGCGAGCCCGAGCTGCGGGTACGGGCAGGGCCCGAACAGCCCGGCGTAGAAGGCCAGCATCTGCTGGGCCACCTGCACCTGCTCCGTCACGAGGCGGCGCGAGCGGGCGAGCGCGAAGCCGCGCACGACCTGCTCGCCCTCCTGGCGCATCCCCACGTCCCTGAAGCGACCCACGATCGCGGTCACGAACTTGCCCGGCTGCTGCAGGCGGTACTCCGCGCGCGTGCGCTTCGCCTCGGTGCGCTGCGAGACGAGCTCCCCGCCGGTGAGCGCCAGCCAGCCCTCAGGCGTGTCGAACACGGCGCTCGTCGGAGAGAAGTCGTCGGTCGTCGGCCGCGGGTACCAGTAGGTGCGGTTCGCGTACACGAGCGGCGGCTCGTCCACCCAGGTCTCCGTCGGGTCGGCCTCGGTGAGGTGCGGCCCGCTCTGGATCACCTCCTGGTCGACCGGCTCGGGGTCGTGGCGTCCGGAGTAGCGCGTCACGAGGGTGAACGGCTGGCCGCGCTCCGCCAGGCCGCCGAGCGACACCACCAGGCTGTCCTGGCCGCGCACGCGGAAGTACAGCAGGCTCGTGCCGTCGGCCGTGGCGACCGAAGACACCTTGAAGTCCTGGTCGAGCCGCAGGCGCAGCGTCGGGCCGCCCGAGAGCGACCGCACGCGCATCGTGTGCGCGGCCTGCAGCTGCTTCTGCTCCGGCTCGAAGCGCACGGCGAGCTCCTGGTCGAGCACGTCGAGCGAGCGGCCCGCGTCCTCGTCGTAGTGCACCGAGCGGCTCGCCGAGGGGTAGACGCACAGCTGCCGCCGGCCGTCGCGGTCGAACAGGTTCACGTCCTCCGCGTCGCCGCCCGAGATCGCGAAGGTGAGCACGCGCCGGCCGCTGAACGGGAAGTCCACGACCGCGTCGCCGAGCCCGGGCAGCAGCCACCAGGGCGAGCGGGGCAGCGCGGCGTCGAGCAGGTAGCTGCGCTCCGCCTGGGCGCGGAACACGCGCTCCGCCTCGGCCCGCCGGGCCTCCGGCTGGCGCTCGGGCACGAGCCCCTTCGTCTCGAGCACGCGCTCGAAGTCGCCCGGGTGGAGGCGCACGAAGGCCCAGCCGACGGCCGCGTCGAGCGTCGGCTGGCCCGCGAAGCGCCGCAGTTGCTCGCGCTCGGAGCGCGGCCGCGGCGTCACCCGCACCCGCCCGCGACCGACGAAAACGAGGGCGGTCGGCCCGAGCGCCTGGCCGCCACGAGGGCCCAGCGCCCGTCGCGTCTCGCCGCCGTCAGCCTCCAGTACGCGATGCGGGCCCGAGGCTCCCGGGCCACGAACACCTGCACGTCCAGCCGCGCGGTCCCGTTCGCCCGCTCGCGCGGCGGCCGCAGCAGCTCGACCTGGGTCTGGTCGGCCTCGAACGCCGCCCGCGCCTGCTCCTCTTCCACCGCGCGCGTCCCGGCGTCGGGCAGGTCCCATAGCGCCATCCAGGCCGCGACGTCGCGCGTGGCCCAGGCGCTGGTCGCCCGCGCGACGAAGGCCGCGAGCGGGTCGGCGGCCGGCGCCGCCGGGCCGGAGCTGCCGACGGCGAGCAGCGCGCAGCAGGCGAGGGCCGGCAGCAGGCCGGCTCGCAGGCGGGAAGGCGGAAGAGGTGCGAGAGCCATGGGGGAAGCGGTTCCGCCTCCGAGTGTAGAACGAAGTGTACGGCGGGCGGTCCGCGGCCGTCGGCCGATATAATGCTGCCTACGATGCACGTCCCCGTGAGGTTCCCGCGATGAGCTCGTCGGTTTCGCTGGCTGCGGCGTTTCTGGCCGGCCTGTTCTCCTTCATCTCCCCGTGCGTGCTGCCGATCGTGCCGGGCTACCTCTCGTTCATCAGCGGCGAGAACGTCGCGCGCTTCAAGGAGGGCGGCGCACCGGGTGATCTCGTGCGCCGCGTGTTCCTGACGAGCCTCGCCTTCGTGCTCGGCTTCTCGACCGTGTTCGTGGCCCTCGGGGCCGCCGCCACGCTCGTCGGCGCCGTGCTCCAGGAGCACAAGCGCACGCTCGGGATGATCGGCGGCGTGATCATCATCGTGCTGGGCCTGCACACCGCCGGCGTGTTCGAGATCCAGTGGCTGCTGTCCGAGAAGCGCGCGAAGGTCGGGACGCGTCCGCTCGGCATGTTCGGCGCGTACGTCGTGGGGCTCGCGTTCGCCTTCGGCTGGACGCCGTGCATCGGCCCGATCCTGGGCGCCATCCTGCTCTACGCGTCGCAGCAGGAGACGGTGGCGCAGGGTGTCGTGCTGCTCGCGGCCTACTCCGCGGGGCTCGGCATCCCGTTCCTGCTCTCGGCGCTCGCCGTGAACTGGTTCTTCAAGGCCTCGAGCGGGCTGCGCCGCTCGATGCGCGTCATCCAGGTCGTCTCCGGCGTGTTGCTCGTCGGTGTCGGCGTGCTGCTGGTGACCGACCGCCTGACGCTCCTGGCCCGGTACTTCACGCGGCTCTTCCCGGGCCTCGCCACGCTCGGCTAGCCCGGCCGGCCGACCGCCCGGCAGGGACGGTATACTTGCCAGATGAACCGTCTCCGCTGGCTCCTGGCGTCCGCCCTGCTCGCCGCAGCCGCCTGCGGGCCGGCCACGAAGCCCGGCCAGACCAAGGCGGCCCCGGCCTTCGACCTGCCCGACCTCAACGGCGGCCGGACGAGCCTCGGCTCCCTGCAGGGCAAGGTCGTGGTGATCGACTTCTGGGCCACCTGGTGCGGGCCGTGCATCAAGGAGATCCCGGAGTACATCGAGTTCTACCGGAAGAACCAGGCGCGCGGGATCGACGTGGTGGGTGTCGTGATGGACTCCGGTTCGCCCCAGGAGATCAACGACTTCGTGCGCGAGTTCAAGATCCCCTACCGCCAGCTCGTCGGCGACGAGAAGACCGGCGAGGACTTCGGCGTGACCCAGGGCTACCCGACCACCTTCGTGATCGACGCCAAGGGCGTCATCCGCAGCAAGGTCCTGGGCAGCCCGCCCGACAAGTTCGAGAAGCTGCAGCAGATCGTGGACGCGGCCCTCGCGTCCTGAGCCCCCAACCCGAGGTGAAGCCGTGAGCGTGACGAAGGAACAGGTCCTCTCCGCCCTGCGCGCCGTGCAGGACCCCGATCTGCACAAGGACATCGTGAGCCTCAACTTCGTGAAGGAGGTGCGCATCGAGGGCGGCGAGGTCGACTTCACGGTCGAGCTCACCACCCCGGCCTGCCCCGTGAAGGAGGAGCTCAAGGCGCAGGCCGAGTCGGCGGTCGCGGCGCTGCCGGGCGTCACGGCCGCCCGCGCGAAGATGACCGCGAACGTCAGCACGCGCGGCGGGCTCGGCCGCCAGCAGGTCCCCGGCATCCGCAACATCGTCGCGGTCGGCGCGGGCAAGGGCGGCGTCGGCAAGTCGACCACCTCGGTGAACCTGGCGGTCGCGCTGGCCCGGACCGGCGCGCGCGTCGGCCTGATCGACGCCGACGTCTACGGCCCGAACATCCCGCAGATGCTGGGCATCGACCAGACGCCCGAGGTCGGGCCCGAGAAGCGGATCCTGCCGCCCGAGGCCCACGGCATCAAGGTGATCTCGATGGGCATGCTGGTCCCCGCGGACCAGCCGATCATCTGGCGCGGGCCCATGCTGCACGGCGCGATCCAGCAGTTCATGCGCGACGTGGAGTGGGGCGAGCTCGACTACCTGGTGGTCGACCTGCCGCCCGGCACCGGCGACGTGGCGCTGTCGATGGCCCAGAGCGTGCCGCTGGCGGGCGCCGTGGTCGTGACGACACCGCAGGGGGTGTCCGTCTCCGACGTGCGCAAGGCGGTCGGCATGTTCCGCCAGCTCAACATCCCGCTGGTCGGCGTGATCGAGAACATGAGCTACTTCGTCTGCGGCCACTGCTCCGAGCGGACCGACATCTTCGGCACCGGCGGCGGCCGGCGCATGGCCGAGGAGCTCTCGATCCCGTTCCTGGGCGAGGTCCCGATCGACACCCGCGTGCGCGCGGGCGGCGACGAGGGCAAGCCGATCGTGGTCGAGGCGCCGGAGGCGCCCGCGGCCCAGGCCTTCAGCGCGCTCGCCCGCCGCGTGGCGGCGCAGGTCTCGATCCAGAACGCCCGCGTGCTGCGGGTGATCCAGACGGCCTGAGGCCGGGCTACTCCGTCTCGAAGCAGCCGCGGTGCGCCCGGCAGGTCTCCGGGCTGCACGGCAGGCTGTCCGGGCCCATCACCGTCGTGGTGAGCGAGCACCAGTACTGCGCCGTCGGCGAGGAGACGCGCAGGTTCACGTGCTGGCGGCCGACCACGTAGTACATCTTCGTGCGCAGCCGGTTGCAGGCCGGGGTTTCGGCGGGATCGTGGGCGTCCATCGTCATCCTCACGCGAGAGAGGCGACCGTGCGGCGCACGAGCGTCGCCAGCAGGTCGACCTTGTAGCCGTTCTCGCTCATCGGCTGCGCCCCCTCGACGGCGGCCTTGCCGGCCGCCTCGGCCGTCGCCGCGTCGAGGCGCCGGCCCACGAGGGCCTTCTCGGCCGGGGCCGAGCGCCAGGGGACGGTCGCCACCTGCCCGAGCACCACGCGCGCTTCCCGCACGACGCCCGCCTCGGCGCGGATCGCGGCCGCGACCGCCACCAGCGGCCAGTCGAAGGCCGCCCGCTCGCGCACCTCGTAGTAGGCCGACTTCCAGCCGGCCGCCGCGGGCACGCGGATCTCGGTCAGCAGCTCGCCCGGCTGCAGCACGTTCTCGCGCGTCGGGTCCTTCTCCGGCAGCACGAAGAACTCGCCCGCCGGGACCGTGCGCGGGCCCTGCGGCCCGTCGAGCACGAAGACGGCGCCGCAGGCGACGAGCGGCACCGCCGCGTTCGAGGGGTGCGGCGGGTAGGCCGGCCCCCCGCCGAAGAGCACGTGGTAGCGGTTCTCGCCGGCCACCGCGTAGCAGAGGTCGCCGCCCTTCTTCACGCACTTGTAGGACTCGAGCCGGTAGTACCAGCAGCGCGGCCGCTGCAGCAGGTTGCCGCCGATCGTGGCCACGTTGCGGATCTGCGGCGAGGCCGCCTCGCCGCAGGCCCGCGCCAGCGCGGGGTGGCTGGCGCGCAGCGCGGCGTGAGCGGCGACCTTGGCCAGCGTGGCGAGGGCGCCGATCCGCAGCGAGCCGTCCGGCTCGACGCGGACCTGGTCGAGGCCGGGGATGCGCTTGAGGTCGACGAGGCGCGGCGGCTCGAGCAGGCGCTCCTTCAGGTGGTCCAGCAGGTCGATGCCGCCGGCCTTCACGACGCTGCCGGGCTTCTCGGCCACCAGCTCGCGCGCCTGCGGCACGGTCGTGGCCCGGGCCAGCTCGAAGCGGTTCATGGCTAAGCCCTCCTGCGCGCTTCGGCCAGGGCCGCGAGGACCCGGTCGGGGGTGATCGGCAGCTCGCGGACGCGCACGCCGATCGCGTTGTAGACGGCGTTGGCGACGGCGGCCAGCGTGGGCACGATCGGCGGCTCGCCGATCCCGGCCGTCGAGGTGTTGTTGCCCAGGTTCGCCACGGGCGTGAGGATCGAGACAGCCTCGAACATGTCGGCGGGCCCGAGGATCTTGTACCACTCGAGGTTGGGGTTCACCATCGTCCCGACGTTCGAGTCCAGGATCCTGTTCTCGAGCAGCGCCCACGAGGCGCCCTGGATCATCGCCCCGATCACCTGGCTCTCTGCCGTCAGCGGGTTGACCGGCAGCCCGCAGTCGTTGACCGAGACCATCTTGATCACCCGGACCTCGCCCGTCTCCGTGTCGACCTCGACCTCGGCGAACTGCGTGCCGGCGAGGTCGCGGCGCACGGTGTCGTACTGCTTCGGCCGCTTCGCGCTGACGTCGATCGTCTCGCCCGCCATCTTCGCGGCGGCCTGCTTGAAGCCGACGCTCTTCGCCTTGTCCTTCGCGACGAAGATCCTCCCGTTCGCGGCGTGAAGGTCCGCCACGGCGGCGCCGAGCAGCGGGGCGGCGAGCGCGAACAGCTGCGCGCGGGCCTGGCTGGCCGCGAGGCGCACGACCGGCGCGACCGAGTTGGTCGTGACGCTGCCGCCGGAGCCGGGACCCTCCGGGAAGCGCGTGTCGCCGATGCGCATCGTCACGGCGCGCGCCTCGATGCCGAGCTCCTCGGCCGCGACCGCCGCCATGGCCGTGCGGAAGCCGCTGCCGATGTCCTGGCAGCCGCTGAAGAGCTCGACCGAGCCGTCGCGGTGGACCTTGAGCTGGGCGCCCACGTCCTCGGCCGCGAACACGTACCAGTTGCCGTTCGCGATGCCGATCCCGCGCTTCCGGCCCGGCCGCAGGGCCGCGCCCCAGTTGCCGGTCGAGGTGTCGCCGGCCTTGCGGTTGCGGCGCTGCCAGCCGATCGCCGCAGCACCGGGGTCGTACTGGGCGAGGCGGACCGGGCTCGACTCGTTCTTGCGGCGGAACTCGAGCGGGTCCATCCCGAGCTTGTCGGCCAGCTCGTCGATCGCCGACTCGATCCCGAACGCGCCCTGCGAGTGGCCGGGGGCGCGCAGCGGGGCGGCGGGCCCCGCGTTCGTGAAGACGTCGTACTCCTCGGCGAGGAAGTTCGGGTTGTTCGCGTAGAGGGCGCCCGCCGGACCGGCGGTGCCGGCGCCGGGCGCGACGCCGGCCGAACCGTAGGAGCGGTAGTGGACGGCCGTCAACGTCCCGTCCTTTTTCGCCCCCGCCTTGACGGTCATGAGCGCGCTCGGCGCGTTGCCCGTCGCGAGGTGCTCCTGCTTGCGGTCGAGCATCAGCTTCACGGGGGCGCCGGCCTTCTTCGCCAGCAGGCAGGCGACCATCGCGAACGCGCTGCCGCTCGCCGAGGGCCCGAGCTTGCTGCCGAAGCCGCCGCCCATGTGCTCGCACAGCACGCGCACGTTCTTGCGGTCGAGCTTGAGCGCCTCGGCGAGGCCCTCGCGCACGGCGAAGATCCCCTGGGTGGAGGCGTGCACGGTGAGCTGGTCGCCCTCCCAGGCGGCCACGACCCCATGCGTCTCGAGCGGGGCGTGGGTGTGGACCGGGCAGTAGTAGGTGGCCTCGATCGTGGCGTCGGCCTCGGCTAAGCCCTTGTCGACGTCGCCGCGTCCCTCGCCGCGGCGCCCGCCCGCGGGGCCGGCGACGTTGCCCTCGAGCACGAGGTCCTTGCCGACCGGCGACTCCGTCGCGGCGAAGACGGGCGCGGCATCCGCCTTCATCGCCGCGCGCAGCTCGTGCGTGAAGGGCTTCTCCTTGAACTCGATCCGCACCAGCCGCGCCGCGTCCTCCGCGACATCGGGCGAGACGGCCGCCACGGCCGCGACGTCCTGGCCGGCGAAGCGGACGATCTTAGAGTCCGCGACCCAGACCGCGCGCACCCCCGGCAGCGCCTCCGCCTTCGAGGTGTCGACCGCCAGGATGTCGCCCGCCGGGAACGGCGCGCCCACCATCCGGCCGTACAGCATCCCCGGCAGCTTGACGTCGAAGGTGTACTTCGCGCGGCCCGTCACCTTGAGCGGCCCCTCGAAGCGCGGCCGGCGCTTGCCGACCTGCTCGAAGCTGCCGAGGCTGTCGAGGTCCCACGGCTTGAGGTCGCCCTGCGGCACCTCCACCTCGCGAACCTGCGGGGCCTGCGGCAGGCCCGCCCTGACGTTGAAGCGGACCGTGGGCTCCTTGGCCTTCGTCTCCTCAGCCATGGCTATCCCCTCTTCGCCTTCGCGGCGGCCTGGACCGCCTCGAAGATGCGCCCGTACGTGCCGCAGCGGCACAGGTTGCCGGAAAGGCCGTGCTTGATCTCGTCGAGCGTCGGGTCGGGATGCGCGGCCAGGAAGGCCGTGCCGGCCACGACGAAGCCGGGCGTGCAGAAGCCGCACTGCAGGGCGTCCTTCTCGACGAAGGCCTGCTGCAGCGGGCTCATCCTCTCGGGCGTGCCCAGGCCCTCGACGGTGGTGATCTCGCGGCCCTCGGCGTCCGCCGCCAGCATCATGCAGGACTTCACCGCGTCGCCGTCGAGCAGCACCGTGCAGCCGCCGCAGCCGCCGCGATCGCAGACCTGCTTGGCGCCGGTGAGGTCGAGGTGGTTGCGCAGCGCGTCGAGCAGCGTGACGCGCGGCTCGACGGTGAGGCTGCGCGCGACGCCGTTGACCTTCAGCGTCAGCGCCACCGCGTCGGGTCCCAGCACCTGCGGCGCCGCGGCCGCGCCCCGGGCCACGCCGACCACCGTCGTGGCCGCGGCCCCGGCCCCGGCCGTCTTGAGGAAGGTCCGTCGCGAGAGAGCGGTCTCGGCGCTCTCGTCTTCGGGCCGCGGGGGTTTGCTGGCCATGCGCCACCTCGCAGGGGTCCGGCGGCTTCAGCCCACCGGCCGGAAATTGTCGGGTTCGCCGCATTGTGGTGCCGCGGTCCGCGGGCGTCAAGGTTGGCCGCGCGCCGATGGCACTGCCGGCGCGTCCAACGGACTGGACAGATCCGGTGTCAAGCGTTGTCACTTGGTGGATCCTCGCGCCGTCTGCGAGCGTCATAATCACCGTCATGCCCCGGGTCCAGCCCGAAGACGGCCTCGTCGGCCGCAGCCTCGGCGCCTACCAGGTCCTCGAGTCGCTCGGCTCGGGCGGCATGGGCGAGGTCTACCTCGCCGAGCACGGACAGCTCGGCCGGCGGGTGGCGCTCAAGGTGCTGCCGCGCGAGATGGCGGTGCACCCCGAGAAGATCGTGCGCTTCGAGCGCGAGGCGCGCGCGGTCGCTTCGCTGAGCCACCCCGGGATCGTGGTGCTCTACTCGATCGAGGAGGCGGACGGCCTGCGCTTTCTCGCGATGGAGCACGTCGAGGGCGAGACGTTGTCCCGCGCCACACCGCAGCGCGGCTTCCCGCTCGAGCGGTTCCTGGCGATCGCGATCGAGCTGACCGACGCCGTCGCCGCCGCGCACCGCCGCGGGATCCTGCACCGCGACCTCAAGCCCGAGAACGTGATGCTGACGGCCGAGGGCCGGGTGAAGGTGCTCGACTTCGGCCTGGCCAAGCTGCGCTACGACGACCCCGACCCGGACGAGACGCGGCGCGAGACGCAGTCGGTGACCCAGGACGGCCGGATCGTCGGGACGGTGGCCTACATGTCGCCGGAGCAGGCGCAGGGCCTGCCGGTCGACCACCGCTCGGACATCTTCTCGCTGGGGATCCTGCTCTACGAGATGGCGAGCGGCGAGCGGCCGTTCAAGGGCGCCACGAACCTCTCCGTGCTCTCCTCGATCCTGAAGGACACGCCGCGGCCGCTCAGCGAGCTGCGCGAGGACGTGCCGCGAACGCTCGCGCGCATGGTCCAGCGCTGCCTCGAGAAGCGGGTCGAGGACCGCTACCAGTCCGCGAGCGACCTGCGCCGGGACCTCGAGGACCTCAAGCGCGATCTCGACACGGGCGAGCTGCTGCTCTCCACCACGGCCGGCCGCGCGCGCCTGCTGTCGAGCGGCGTGCTGGCGCTGGCCCTGGCCGGCGCGGCGTTCTTCCTGCGCGCCCGCCCCGCCGGCGCCGTGGCCGACGGGCGGCGCTCGCTGGCCGTCTTCTACTTCGACAACCTCTCCGGCGACCCCCGGCTCGACTGGCTGCGCACCGGGCTGACCGACATGCTGGTGACGAACCTCTCGCAGTCGCCCGGGGTGCGCGTGCTCGGCACCGCGCGGCTGTACCAGCTGCTCGAGGAGGCCGGCCACCGCGACGACCGCAGCCTCTCGGCCGCCGCCGTCGAGGCGGTCGCGGGCCGGGCGCAGGCGACGACCGCGCTGGTCGGCAGCTTCGTGCGGGCCGGCTCGCAGATCCGGATCCAGGCGAGCCTGCAGGACCCGCGCACGGGCGAGCTGATCGCCTCCGAGCGCGTGGAGGGAGACGCTGAGGCCGGCCTGTTCCAGCTCGTGGACGAGCTGACCGGCCGCCTGCGCAAGCGCCTCGAGACGCCCGGGGTCCGGCTCGCCCGCCGCGAGCGGGGCATCGAGGAAGTCGCCACGGCCTCGCTCGAGGCGTACAAGGCCTACGCCGAAGGCAGCCGCCTGCACGAGCGGCTGCAGGAGCGCGAGGCCCAGGGCTACTTCGAGCGCGCGGTCGCGGCCGACCCGGGCTTCGCGATGGCGCTCGCCAAGCTGTCGATCGTGCACGGCAACCTCGGCGACGAGGAGAAGGCGCGCGAGTACTCCGCCCGCGCCGTGGAGAAGGCCGGTCCGCTGCCCGACGGCGAGCGCTTCTACATCGAGGGGCGTCACCACTCGCTCGACCCGGCCGCGAAGGAGCAGGCGATCACGGCTTACGAGAAGGCCGTCGACGCCGCGCCGGACAACACGGCCGCGCGCAACAACCTCGCGCAGCTGCTGCTGGAGTTCCGCCGCTACCCGGAGGCGATCGCGCACCTCGAGGAGTTGCGGCGCCGGGGCATGACCTTCCCGGGCAGCTACATGAGCCTCGCCCACGCCTACGTCGCGACCGGCCGCGCCGACCGCGCACGCGAGACGCTCGCCGGCTACGTGCGCGAGCACCCCGACCGCGCCGCCGGCTACGAGAACCTCGGCTACCTCCAGCTCGCGCAGGGTCAGCTCGCCGAGTCGCTCGCCAGCTTCGACAAGGCGACGACGCTCGGCACCGACGCGGCGATGAAGGTGGAGAAGGGCCGCTTCCTCGCGCTCGCGCTCCTGGACCGCTGGCCCGAGGCGCAGGCCGCGGCCACGCGGCTCGCGGCCTCCGAGGACCCGGCCTCGCGCTGGGAGGGTCACGCGGCGCTGGCGCTGGCGAGCCTGTACCGCGGGGACGCGGCGGGCGCGCGCGGCATCGCCGCCGAGGGCGCGAAGACCGGGGTGACGGCAGAGGAGCGGGTGGGCGCGCGCCTCTTCGCGGCGCGGCTCGAGGTCGAGCTGGGCCGGCCCGCGGCGGCCCTCGAGGAGGCCGACCGCGCTCTCGCCGACGCGGCGCGGCAGCCGAAGCTGCGCGCCGAGGGCCACGCGATGCGGGCGCTCTGCCTCGCGCGCCTGGGCCGCCCGGCCGAGGCCGAGACGAGCGCCGCGCAGGCCGAGCGCTGGCTGCAGACGATTCCCCGCGTCTCGGGCGAGCCGTTGCGCCTGCACCTGCGCGGGCAGCTGGCGCTCGCGCGCGGCGACGCGGCCCAGGCGCTGCCGCTGCTGCAGAAGGCCGAGCAGCTGCAGCCGGCCCCCGGGATCGAGATCGGCAGCGAGCCGGTCGAGATCCAGTGGGAGCTCGCCCGCGCGGCCCTGCAGACGGGGCGCAACGACGCGGCGCGCGCCGCGCTCGCCCGCGTCGTCGACGGCGGGCCCGGCCGCGTCTTCAACCCGCTCGCGTACGTGCGCAGCCTCGCCCTGCTCGCGAGCCTCGAGGAGAAGGCCGGACGGCCGGCCGAGGCGCGCTCGCTCTACGAGCGCTACCTGCGCTGCTGGAAGGACGGCCGGATCGATCGCGCGGAGGTGGCCCGGGCCGCCGAGCGGCTCGCCGCGCTCGCCCGCGGCGCCTCGGCCTGAGCGCGCGGTGCGCGGCGGGGCCGGTCCGCTCGCGGGGTGGCTGCTGCTGGCCCCGCTGGCCGCGGCCGGCGCCGCCCCGGAGCCGGCCGTGCCTCGTGCGCCGCGCTACGATCTGCGGCCCGGCGACCACCTCGTGTACCGCCAGTGGTTCGAGCGAGGGCTGAGCTCGAAGCGCCTCGAGTCGCAGGCCGAGAGCGAGTGGGACGTCCACGTGCTGGTCCTCGACGCGGGCGAGGGGAGCCTGCGCGTCGGCATCCAGCGCAACCGCACGCGCGCCGATCTTCGGAAGTACCGCGAGGACGGCCGCGATCGCCTCGAAGCGGGCCGCCGGGAGCTGGCCGAGGCGCTGGCGGCCCGCGGCCCCTCGTTCGCCGAGGCCAACTGGGTCACGCCGCAGGGCGAGGCACTGCTGCCGTGGAGCGCCGTGCGCGAGGCGACGAGCGAGCGCCTGCCGCTCGTCCACGAGATCGAGCCGTTGCCCGGGCTGGCGCCGCGCCCGGGAGGGTCGGAGCTCGTCGCCGGCGAGGAGTGCCTGCGCCTCGAGGGCGAGCTCGAGGGGGCGCTCGGCGTGCGCCGCTGGCACTGCCCAAGCAGCGGGACGCTCGGCCGGCTCGAGTTCGAGGCGCGCTACGGGGCGCCCGGCGGCGTCGAGATCGCCGAGCGCTTCCGGCTCGAGCGGGCCTCGCTCTCGCGCGGCGAGACGCTCGGCGCGTGGCTCGAGGACCCGCGCACGGTCCAGGGCGCGCTGGCGGCCCTCGCCGCGTCGGAGCGCCTGAGGCTCGGGGCCGCGGCGCTCTACGCGAGGCTGGAGGACGCCAGCGTCGAGACGCAGCGCCTCGCGCTCGCGGTCGCCTGGCGCCACCGCCTGGACCCGCCGCCGCTCGACACGCTGCGCCGCCTCGCCGCCAGCCCCTCGCCGCGCGTGCGCACGCTGGCGGTGCGCCTCGCCGGCCTGCGCGGCGAGCCCGAGGCCCGCGCGCTGCAGCAGGCCGCGCTGCGCGACCCCGACC
>JBGASI010000181.1:0-9782 GCA_044229815.1 Vicinamibacteria bacterium
CGAGGCGGGGCTCGCGACGAGGGTGAGAGCGAGGGGCTGCGTCGACCCAGCCGCCGAGCGCTCGACGATCCAGGCGCGCTCGCCGGGGTCGTAGTCTCCGCCCGCGTAGCCAGGGCTCTCGACCTTCAGGAAGGCCGGGCTCTCCCACGAGCGGGCGAGCGAGGCGAGCGGGGACACGCTCGCGTCGCTCATGCCCTCGAGGTGGACCTTGGTCACGGTGTCGCGGGTCTTCGCGATCTCCTTCCACCTCAGGTGGGTGAGCGAGGAGTGGCTCGCGCGGTCCGCGGCGAGCGCGTAGCGGCCGTTCGAGGGCTCGAACGCGGTCGGCCAGTGGTTCCACCAGGGGTAGATGCTCACCTCGCGGCGCACCTCGCCCGAGTAGACGTCGAAGCTAGGTTCGTCCTGCCACCGCGCGATCGCGAACGGCTGGTAGCGCGACCGGGTGTGGATGATCTGGATGCCCGAGCGCTCGGGCTGCGCCGGCTCGAAGGGCGGGGTCGCCTTCGCCCACGAGACGTCCACCGACTCGCCTCGGCTGTTCGCGAGGGTCAGACCGACCGGCGCGAGGGCGTCGTTGGGTGTCGTGCCCGGGCCCATCACCACGATGCCCTCGTGCCACTCCCGCTTGGCGTCGGGCAGCGAGCTGTGGACGACGATCTTGCGCACGCCGACGCCGTCGGGGTAGACGGTGTGAATCTCGTCGGTCCAGTCGAACCAGTCCGTGAGCAGGTCCGCGTACGCGGGGAGGTACCCGACTCCGATCGGCGCGTAGCGCCAGTGGACGACCGCGCGCGCCTCGCTCGACTCGATGATGCGCACGTGCGAGTAACGGCATTGCTTGTCCGACATCGGCTCGGCGCTGCCGACCATACCGGGCGGGAAGGTCTCGACGAACTCGTTGTCGTACCAGATGCCGTTCTCGCTCACCCAGTGCGGGATGTAGCTCGTGCCCCGCCAGAACGCGAACCAGTAGGGCGCCTGGTCGAAGCGCACCACCACGTCGGGCTCGTCCCCGACGCGCCATGCGTCGTCCCAGCCCTTGTAGTAGCGCAGGCGCGTGTAGACGGCGCCGAACCCGGCAGAGCCCGGGGGCAGCCGCGGGAGCGCGCGTGCCTCGAGCGGGGGAGCGCCGGACGGCTTCGTCTGCGCGTACTGCGCGCCGATCTCGGCCGCGCTCCTCGCCCTCGGCGTGATGCGCAGCTCGTCGAGGATGCCGTCGAGCAGGATGCGGGTGGGCTGCTGCCGGCCGTGCCCCACCGGCGCGCTCTGCTCCATCGCGTACGCGTTGCGGCCGATCCACAGGTCGGAGCGCGTCGCCTGCGCGAAGGGGCCCGTGCCGCTCGCCACGCCCGCCGCCTGGCCGTTCAGGTACAGCGTGGCACCCTTCCCCTCCTCGAAGACCCCGGCCACGTGCGCCCACTGCCGCAGCGGAAGCTGCTCCGCGCTCGAGAGAGCGAGCCCTCGCCCGCCCGCGGAGACGTGGAAGCGGACTTGCCCGCGGTCGCCGACGCCGAGGAAGAATCCGACCGACTCGCCGTCCTGCTGCTGCAGCAGGGGCGCTTCGTTGAACGGGTAGGCTCCGAGCGCGACCCAGCCCTCGACCGTGAACGAGCCGGTGAGCGGCGGCACCTGCGTGGAGGGGACCTCCACGTGCGCCGCGATGCCGTCGAGCTGGAGCGCCAGGCCCGCGACACCGGGCACGAGCCAGCCGTTGCCCTGAACGCGGGCATCGGTCGCGTCGAAGCCCAGGTGGAGGCCGAGCCCGTCCGCCGCGCACAAGGTCGAGCCGGGGTGGGCCGCGGGCCCGGCGACGAGCACCCCGGCGAGGACGGCGATGGTCGCTAGCCTGGACGTGATCATGGTTCCTCCTATCGCCGCGAGCCCGCGGCCGCTGGACCCGGCTGCAGACGGAAAAAGCCGACCTCCGCCGGGGCCAGCCGCAGATGCGTCTCGCCGCCGTCGAGACGGCGCTGCGGGTCGTCGACCCCGTGGAACGATCGTCCCTCGGGGCTCGACACGAGCACGTCCTGGAACTCGCCCGTGTGGTTGACGAGGACGACGATCTCCTCGGGCCCGCGCGCGAGGTGGGCCAGCTCGATGAGCGGGTTGTCGATCTCGATCTCTCCCGCTGGCACGAGCGCTGCGTAGAAGGCGTGGCCGTCGGTCGCCTTCCAGGGCGACCAGGCCGTGACATAGGCTTTCTCCAGCGCGGCGCCGAGGTAGTAATAGCTGCCCCGGCCCACGGCGGTCCGGCAGAAGAGCGGCGCGCCGAAGTGCCAGACACGCGGGTGCTCCGGGGCGGCCAGGTAGCGGGCGAGCACCTCGACCTGGTCGTTCGCCTTCACGTTGCGGATGGCCGTCGGGGGCAGCCGCACGTACTGTTCGGAGGCAAACGGGCCGAGGCGTCCCGTGGCCCAGACGAGCGGCGCGGGATCGAGGCGCTCGCCCGGCTCGACCGTGATGTCGGGGGAGAAGTCGTTGACGACGGACTGGAAGAGGCGGCCGCCCGCTCGCAGCCAGGCGTCGAGGGGGCGCTTCGCCTCCGCCGACAAAGCGAAGCCGGGCACGACCACCACCGCGGCGTCGGGCGGGACCTCGGCCCGTTGCCGCAGGAAGCGCACCTTGGCGTGGGTCTGCTTGGCGAGCACGAACGGCTGGACGAGCTCGATCATCGTGCCCCAGAAGTCGTCGGACCCCGGCTCGAGTACGTAGACGACGGGGTTCTTCGATGTCCAGCCGACGCCGAGGGTCTCGAGCAGCCCGCCGAGCTCCCGGAAGCGCCGGCCGACGGGCTTGTCGCGATTGTCGTTCGTCAGCAGCCCCATCATCTCGCCGGTCTTCAGATGCTTGAGGAGCGACGGTTCCTTCCAGACGAGGTCCTCGGGGATCCGGTAGGCGGGGTCGTTGTCATGCGTGCACCACCAGAAGTAGCCGGCCGCGCCCTCAGCCCAGCTGCTCGCGAGCGTGACGGACAGGATGCGGCTCATGTCGGCGTCGCTCAGCTCCGTGTTGCTCGCCCCGGTCTCCTGCATGAGCACCGGCTTCCCGGTGGTCGCCGCCCACTCGATCATGTAGTTGACGCTGTAGGTGGTGCGCTGGCCGAGGAAGGGGTCCATACGGCTCGTGCGGTGGACGCCGGGATACGAGTGGACCGAGACGTAGTCGCTCGTGCGCGCGATCGCGTCGACGCCAAACTCCTTCGTGAAGCCGGTGCCGATGCCGTTCGTGACGAGGTGCTCGGGCGAACCCGACTTGAACGCGCGGTAGATGGCGTCCATCCACGCTTCCATCCCCGGCACGGTCGCCTTCGTGCGGACGAACTCGACGACCACGTTCAGCTCGTTGCCGAAGTCGAAGCCCTGGACGGCCGCGTTGCCGCGGTAACGGCTGGCGATCTGGCCCACGAGGCGCCGTTCGGCCGCCAGCGCCTTCGGGTCGGCGAACAGGTCGACTCCGCGGGCCCACGGCGGCAGGACGAAGTAGCCGGACATCCACCCGGTGAGCGGCGAGATCTGCACGTCGATGTGGTGCTCTCCGGCGAGTCGCACCACCTCATCGACGCGACGCAGCACGGTCTCGTCGATCGCGTCCGGTCCGGGCTGCGTCAGCGGCCAGAGCGGGAACCAGCGGATCGTGCGGACGCCGAGCCGCTCGAGGGCCGCCATGTCGGCCTCGACCGCCGGGGCGTCCCAGGTCCGCAGGTTGGCCAGCCAGTCGCGGGGCGGGATGTAGTTGGCGCCCACGAGGAACGCGGCCGTGCCGTCGCGCTCCAGGAAGCGGCCGGCCACGCGGTAGGCGTGGCCCTTCGGCGCCGCCTGTGCCGAGCGCGCAGACGCGGAGGCCGCCTCGAGGGGCCAGGCTGGCGGCGCGAGGGCCGCCAGGAGCATCGTCGCGAGAACGGCTCGTCCGGTCTTCATCAGGAGCTCCATTGCTTGTCCTTCACCCGCGCGAGCGCCCGCAGGCCGGGGACGGTCACGAGCGCGGCCCCGCCCAGCAGCAGCAGCGCCTGCACGTTCTCGGTCATGACCACGGCCTTCAGCCCGCCGAGCGCCGTGTAGGTCACGGTGAAGAGCGACAGCACGACGATCGTGGCGATCATCGGCACGCCGAGGAACGAACCGCAGATGCCGACGCGACGCACCCGCTGCAGCGCCGTCCCCGGCCGCAGCTCGGGCCGCGGGTACGCCTCGATGCGGACGTCGCGGGCCCCGTGCAGGACGGCGGCGGTCATCGTTCGGCTCATGCTGTCCTGCTCCTGCGGTCGAGGCCGTAGAAGCGCGCGCCGTTCCGGCCGAGGACGCCGTCCCGGGCCTCGACCGGGAATCGCTCGAGGTAGTCGACGACGATGGCCATGGTCGTCGCGTAGTCGCCGGAGAGCGTGCAGACCGGCCAGTCGGAGCCGATCATCAGCCGCTCCACGCCGAAGGCCTCGACGACCGCGTCGAGGTAGGGGTGGAAGTCCTGGGGACGCCATCGCCCCCAGCGGGCCTCCGTGACAATCCCCGAAAGCACGGGCCGGAGGTTAGCAGCAGCGGGGTGGCGTGAATAGGTCCACTCTGCGCCACGGGTTGTGACGCGCTGCGACAAGGGCGGTTCAGCGGCGCCGCCCGGCCCGTGAATCCGCCCTCCCGAAGCGCCGACTGGACGGCCTACCGCGCAGCGCGCTCGAGCTCGGCCTCGGTCCGCGGGGCGGTCCCTGCCCTTGGCGGTCGATGGCCGAGCCGGCGGAGTGGCTCACACCCCCGGCAAGCAGAGGCAGGCCGACTTGATCCTCAGGTCGGACTGCTTCCACACCGCGTCGAAACGCTCCTCGGCCGCCGCCGCCTCGGCCGTCTTCTTCTGGAGCTGCAGCGCGCGAGAGAGGCCGTAAAGGCCCCAGCCGTTTTCCGGCAGCTTGGCGAGGTCCTGGCGGAACACGGTCTCGGCCTCGGCGAACCGTCCGGCCTGCAGCAGCGCCGCGCCGAGCGCGTGGCGCACCGGCTGGATCCAGTCCGGCGGCTCGTCGTAGCGGAGCCGGTCCTCCCGCGCCGCCGCCTCGCGCAGCGAGGCCAGCCCCTCGTCGATCTTCCCGGCGCGGAAGAGCAGCTCGCCCCGCATGAAGCTCTCTGCCACGTCGAGCACGTCGGAGGCCGTGTTGTTGCCGAAGAAGGCCTCCTTCGGGACCCGGGCCCGCGCCTCGAGGAAGGACGCCTGCTCCTTCCCCGCGTCGGCGAGCTGGTCTTTCGCCGCGAACGCCACCGCGCGCGCGTAGTGCTGCAGCGCGACCGAGATCGGCACGAAATCCGGGAACGCGGGCTCGGCCAGGACCTCGTCCCACCTCCCGAACCGCATGAGGACCTCGAGGGGCATCGCCATGAAGCCGTCGGCGAAGGGGTTGGCCTTGAAGAACTCCGGCGGGATGTCGGCCACCATCTCGCGGATGGTCCGCAGGGCGAGGGCGCTTTGGCCCGTCATCATCGCCGCGTAGGTCAGCATGTGGTGGTTGTGGGCCATGTAGAGGCGGTAGAAGCCCTGGTCGGGGGACAGCGCGGTGTAGCGGCGGTCGGCTTCCATCGCCTTCGCGTTGGCGGTGATGGCCTCGGACCAGCGGCCGCGCCGCACGTCGACGTGCGACGGCATGTGGACCATGTGACCCAGGCCTGGCTGGAGGTCGCGGAGCGTGTCCGCGGCGCCGTCGGCCCGCTCGGGGTGGGGCGAGGCCTCGACCGCGTGGACCAGCAGGTGGTTGCCGAGCGGGTGCCGGGGCGCGAGGGCGAGCACGGCCTCGAGCGTCGCGACGAGCTCCTGCGTCCCCGGCTGCGGCGTCCCGGCCGCGGTCCACAGGTCCCACGGCCGCAGGTCCGCGAGCGACTCCGCGAACAGCGCCCCCACGTCGGAGTCCTTCGGGTACGCGGCCCATACCCTGCGCATCGCGTCGGCGTAGGCCTGCTCGAGGGGCTTTCGGTCCTCAGGCTGCGGCAGCGCGTAGCGTGAGGCGAGCGCCTCGATGAGGGCGCGCTCCACCGGACTCGCCCCGGCGGCGAGGGCCTTCGCCCGTCCCAGGGCCTCCCACGCGGCCTTCGCCCGCTCCTCGGGCACGACCGGGTTGTTGATGTGGGGGCCGTTCGCGATCGCCACGCCCCAGAAGGCCATCGCGCACGTCGGGTCGAGCTTGGCGGCGCGGCGGAACGAGCGGATGGCCTCGTCGTGATTGAACGCGTACATGAAGGCAAGGCCCTGGTCGAAGTAGCGCTGCGCCTCGGCCGAGGCGGTCGTGACCGGGCGAGAGAAGCCCCCGCGCCCCTCGAAGAGAGGCTCGAGCGCATCCGCCCGCGCGGCCCCGCCGCAGCACAGGACGGCCAGGACCGACGAAACGAACACGGACGAGCGAGACTCCGCCATCGAGCACCTCCGTGCGAAGAAGCCTTCCCCCGTGTATCGGCACCTCGCGGGACCGACCTCGGGCGACTGCAGCCTGGGGTTCCTTGTGGGTCTAGATTACACCGGTGGCTGCCCCGCTCGAGCGGTCGTTCCGGCGTGAGACGGGCGAGATTGCATCGCCCTGAGGCGTCAGCTTCGCCGCGACCTCGACAGGGGCGGACGGGTGATCGAGAATCCGGGTGCGCCGGACCACAGCAGGGAGATGCGAACATGATTCGAGCTGTACTGCCGTTGGCATTCGCGCTCGCGACTGCGGCAAACGCCACCGAGTTCGACGTGTCGCTCCAGGGCCGGGACACGAACCCCGGCACCCGTGAGGCTCCCTTCCGGACGATCCAGAGGGCGGCCGACGTCGCCCAACCGGGCGACACCGTCACCGTCCACGAGGGCATCTACCGCGAGCGGGTCAATCCGCCCCGCGGGGGGCTGTCCGACACCCAGCGCATCGTCTACCAGGCGGCACCGGGCGAGAACGTGGAGATCCGGGGCTCGGAGGTCGTGAGCCACTGGAAGCGGGTGAAGGGCGACGTCTGGAGAACGGAGGTGGAGAACTCGCTGTTCGGCGCGTTCAATCCCTTCGCGGACGAGATCCGAGGGGACTGGTTCGATCCCAAGGGGCGCAAGCACCACACGGGCGCCGTCTACCTCGACGGCCACTGGCTCGTCGAGGCGGCCTCCCTCGACGAGGTTCTCGCGGGAACGCCCTCGAGGCAGGGTCCCCTCTGGTTCGCCCAGGTGGTCGAGAAGACGACGAGCCTCCACGCCCAGTTCCCGGGCGGCGATCCCAACGGGCGACTGGTGGAGGTCAACGTCCGCCGGACGGTGTTCTACCCCGATGCGCCCGGCCGGAACTACATCACGGTGCGCGGCTTTGCCCTTCGTCACGCCGCGACGCCGTGGGCCCCGCCCACCGCCGAGCAGATCGGCCTCATCGGCACCCACTGGAGCCGCGGCTGGATCATCGAGAACAACACGGTGAGCCACTCCGTCTCGTCGGGTATCTCCCTCGGCAAGCACGGCGACGCCCACGACAACACCTCGGCCGACACCGCCGAGGGGTACGTCGAGACCATCAAGCGCGCGCACGCCCACCCCGTGCCCTGGACGCAGGGGAGCATCGGCCGCCACGTCGTGCGCGGCAACCACGTTTCGCACTGCGAGCAGGCGGGGATCGTGGGCAGCATGGGCGCCGCCTTCAGCGTCGTCACCGGCAACACCATCCACGACATCCACGTGAGGAAGCTCTTCACCGGCGCCGAGATGGCCGGCATCAAGTTCCACGGCGCCATCGACACCGAGATCAGCGGCAACCACATCTACCGCACCTGCCGCGGCCTCTGGCTGGACTGGATGGCCCAGGGCACGAGAGTCGCGAGGAACCTCTTCCACGACAACGACGACGAGGACCTCTTCGTCGAGGTGAACCACGGGCCCTTCCTCGTGGACAACAACCTCTTCCTCTCGAAGACGAACCTCCTCGACGTCTCCGAGGGGGGCGCCTACGTGCACAACCTCTGGGGCGGGAAGATCATGAGCGGCGAGGAGCCGACTCGTCTGACCCCGTACCATCCGGCCCACTCGACCACCGTCGCGGGGCTCATTCACACCCGAGGTGGAGACGACCGGTTCTACAACAACCTCTTCGTCGGCGTGGCGAGAGCCGCCCTCGAGCCCGCCTCGGCGACCGATTGGGCCCACCGAACGAGCGGTTACGGCCTGCAGGTGTACGACCAGCGCTCGCTGCCGCTCCAGACGGGGGGCAACGTGTACTTGTCGGGCGCCAGGCCCTACGCCCGCGAAGCCGGAGCCGTCGCGCGGCCGGAGGACCATCGCCGCGTCGAGTTGGTGGAGGACAGCGGCGCGTTCCACCTCCGTCTGCTGGTGGGTGCCGAGCTCGATGACGCCGCCACCTGTCGTCGCGCAGGTGCCGTATGAGAACGCAGACGGTTCGCCCGTCACCGTGGACCGCGACTTCTTCGGCAAGCCTCGTGATCGGTCACGGCCGACGCCGGGTCCCTTCGAGCGCCCGGGAAGCGGAGAGTCGAAGCTCCGGGTGCGCTGAGGGACCGGCGCCCTCGACACCGAGCCCGTCCGGCACGCGAGCGGGCGCCCGCGAGGCGGGCTAAGATCCCACCTCCACCATGGCCCTCACGCTCGAACCTGAGGCCGCCCCTCACCGGACCGATCCAGGCCGCTGTCCCGGACCGACGACCTCGAGCGCCGAGCGCGACCGCATGGGCTCCTGGTTTCGGCCTTGCGCGGTCCTCGTCGCCGCCGCTTTCACCGCCGCTTCCCTCGCCGCCGACCCACCGAAGACCCGCATCTACATCGCCAACGACGACCACACGGACTACATGTGGACGGCGGACGCCGCCACCTACGACCGCGTGCTCGCCGAGATGCTCGACTTTCACCTGCGCCTGATCGACGAGACCTCGGGCAATCCCTCTCCCTTCCAGAGCCGATTCAACGCCGACGGCTCGTTCTGGCTGTGGAACTACGAGCGCAGGAGGTCGCCGGCCGAGTTCGAGCGGCTCATCGCCCGGATCCGGAGCGGGCACCTCAGCGTCCCGTACAACGCGCTCGTCTCCTGCTACGGCGGCCAGCCGGCGGAGGCGGTGCTGCGCGGCATGTACTACGCCGGGCGGCTCGAGCGTCGGTACGGTCTGCGTCTCTCCCAGGCCAACGCGATGGAGAACCAGACGCTGCCCCTCGGGCTCGCCTCACTCTGGGCCGGCGCGGGCGCGCGGTACAGCTGGCGAGGCGTGTGCGCCTGCGCAAGCCGGGTCCCGGCCGCGCCTCTCGCGGAGCGCGACCACGAGATCTACTGGGCGACCGGGCTCGACGGCCAGCGCGTGCTGATGAAATGGCACTCGGCCGGGGCGCAGGGCAACCGGCAGATCGGCGGCTACGCCGAGGCCTTCGACCCGGTGGCGGCCATCCGGTTCCTCGACGGCGACCCCGGGTTTCTCCAGCGCTACCGAGCGCCCGGCGCGGCGGAGCCCTATCGTGTTCGCGCCGCCTTCGGCTTCGGCTGGGATGCCCTCGACCGCAAGACCGGCGAGGCCTACGTCGCCAACCCCCAGCAGTACCCCCTCGTCGACCACTTCCACCGGGTCGCCCAGAGAGAGACCACTGCCGACCGCCAGGTCATCGTGTCGAACCAGGAGGACTTCTTCCGGGACTTCGCGGCGGCCCACGGAGCGGAGCTTCCCGCCGAGGCGGTCACGTACGGCAACGAGTGGGACCTCTACAGCGCCTCGATGGCGGAGACGTCCTCCCGCGTGCGGCGCGCGGTCGAGAAGATCCGTGCCGGCGAAGCCCTGGCGGCTCTGGTCGCCCTGCGCGCGCCGGGGTTCCTC
>JBGASI010000182.1:0-8315 GCA_044229815.1 Vicinamibacteria bacterium
CGTTGACCCCGGCGCCTGGCTGGCGCTCGCCGCCGGCACCCGGCTCGCCAGCATCGCCGCCACGCTCGTCTCGCACCGGCGGCCGCGCGCGAGCCGGACGGCGGCCTTCGCGGGCTCGGCCGCCGCCTCGTTGCTGACCGGCGCGGTCGGCCTCTCCGCCCTCGGCGCGGACGGCGCGCTGCGCGGCCCGCAGCTCGTCCACGAGGCCTCGGGCCTGGCCCTCGGCTGCACGGTCGACGCCCTCTCCGGCTGGTTCCTCGCGGTGCTGTCGCTCCTCGGCGTCGCGATCGCGATCTACGCGATCGGCTACTTCGCGCACGCAAGCCCCGGCCGCACCGCCTTCGTCGGCATCGCGTTCAACGTGCTGCTCGGTTCGGTCGAGGTGGTCTTCGTCGCCGGGGGTGTCGTCGGCTTCCTGCTGGCGTGGGAGCTGATGACGCTCGCCACGGCGGCCCTGGTGGCCACCGAGCAGGAGCACGCCCAGGCGCGGCGTGCCGCCTTCGTCTACCTGGCGCTCTCCCACGTGGGCACCGGTTGCCTGGTGGCCGGGTTCTTCCTCCTCGCCTCGCACGGGCACTCGCTCGCCTTCGCCGACATCCTCGGCCCGGCGGCGCGGGCGATCCCCGGGCGCAGCGCGGTCTTCGCGCTGTTCCTCACCGGCTTCGGCATCAAGGCCGGGATGATCCCCCTGCACGTCTGGCTGCCCGAGGCGCACCCGGCGGCCCCGAGCCCGATCTCCGCCCTGATGTCCGGGGTCCTGATCAAGACCGGCATCTACGGGATCTTTCGCGTCTGCGTGGCCGGCCTCGGACCGCCGCCGCTCGCCTGGGGCGGCGCGATCCTGGCCCTGGGCGCGCTGTCGATGCTGCTCGGGGTCCTCTACGCCCTGATGCAGCACGACCTCAAGCGGCTGCTGGCGTACCACAGCATCGAGAACATCGGCATCATCCTGGTCGCCGCGGGGGTCGGGATGGCGTCGCTCTCGGTCGCGCGGCCCGCGCTCGCGACGCTCGCCCTGGCGGCGTCGCTGCTCCACGTGCTGAACCACGCCCTCTTCAAGGGGCTGCTGTTCCTCGGCGCGGGCAACGTCGTCGCCGCGACCGGCACCCGGCAGATCGAGCAGCTGGGCGGCCTCGTCCGGCGCATGCCGTGGACGGCCGCGTTCTTCCTGCTGGGCGCGATGGCCATCTCGGGCCTGCCGTTCCTGAACGGCTTCGTCAGCGAGTGGCTCGTGTTCCAGGCGCTGCTGCTGGGCTTCCGCACCTCGAGCGACACCTTCGTCCGCCTGGCGTTTCCAGTCGGCGGGGCGCTGCTGGGGTTGACGACAGCCCTGGCGGCGGCCTGCTTCGTCAAGGCCTTCGGCATCACGTTCCTGGCCCTGCCGCGCAGCGCCGCCGCGCACGAGGCGCGCGAGCGCGGCTGGCTGATGCTGGCGCCGCAGGCGGGGCTCGCCGCCGCCTGCGTGGCGATCGGCCTGTGCCCCGGGCCGGTCGTCTCCCGGCTCTCGCACCTCGCGGCGGGCCTCGTGGGCGCGCCGCCGGGACCGGGAATCGAGGCGGGGCTCTTCCGGATCGCACCCGACCCCGGCGCGTTCGACGGGCTCTCGATCCCCCTCGCCGGCGTCGCGTTCGCCCTCGCGCTCGCTCTCGCGGCGGCGCTCGCCGCGGGCACGGCGTTCGCCCGACGGCCCGCGCCCACCTGGGGCTGCGGCGGCGAGCTGACCGCCGAGGCGGAGTACACCGCGACCGCCTTCTCGAAGCCGCTGATGCTGATCTTCGCGGCCATCTACCGTCCCACCCGCGCGGTCTCGCGGCTCGAGACGGCGCCCTACTACGCGCACGAGGTGCACTACCACGCGGAGGTCGAGCCCACCTTCGAGCGCTTCGTCTACCGGCCGCTGACGAACGCCGTGCTGCGCCTGGCCGAGCGGATGAGGGTGATCCAGGCCGGCAGCCTGCACGCCTACCTGGGCTACGTGATGGCGTTCGTGCTCGGCCTGGTCATCCTCCTGTGGTGGCAGGGATGAGCGGCGCCTGGTTCCCGCTCGGTCTCGCCCTGCACGCCGCGGGCGTCGCCCTCGCGCTGGCCCTGCAGCGGCGGCCGGCCGCCTGCCGCTGGGCGGCCTTCCTGGCCTCGGCCGCCGGCTCGCTCGCCACCCTCGTGGCGGGCGCTTCGGTCCTCGGCTCTGGCCGGGTGAGGGCCGGGGTCCTCTTCGCCAACCCGGCCTCCCGCGCGAGCGTCGGCTACAGCGTCGACCCGCTCTCGGCGTGGTTCCTCGTGACCCTCGCGCTGCTGGCGGCGCCGGTGGCGCTCTACAGCATCGGCTACCTGGCCCACGCGATCCCGCCGGGCCGGACGGCGTTCGTCGGCACGGCCTTCAACCTGCTGCTCGCCTCGGTCGAGCTCGTCTTCGCCGCCGACGGCGTCATCGGCTTCCTCGTGGCGTGGGAGGCGATGAGCCTCGCCACGGCGGCGCTCGTCGCCACGGAGCGCGAGAACCGCCAGAGCCGGCGGGCCGCCTACCTCTACCTCGCCCTGGCCCATCTCGGGACGGGCTGCCTGGTGGCCGCGTTCTTCCTCCAGGCGTCCGGCTCGGGCTCGCTCGCCTTCGCCGAGCTGCTGCGCGGCACGGCGCGCGGCGGCGCGCCACGCGACCTCGTGTTCCTGCTCTTCCTCCTCGGCTTCGGCGTGAAGGCGGGCGTCGTGCCGCTGCACGTCTGGCTCCCCGAGGCGCACCCGGCCGCCCCGAGCAACGTGTCCGCCCTGATGTCTGGCGGCCTCGTCGCCACCGGCCTCTACGGCCTCGTGCGCGTCGGCGCGGGCGGTCTCGGCACGCCCGACCTCGCGTGGGGTCGCGCCGTCCTGCTGCTCGGCTGTCTCTCGGCCATCCTGGGGGTGCTCTACGCCCTGAGCGAGAATGACCTCAAGCGGCTGCTGGCCTTCAGCACGATCGAGAACGGCGGCATCGCCCTGATGGCCTTCGGCGCCGGGATGATGGGCCTCGCCGCGGGCCGCCCGTCGATCGGCGCGCTCGGCTTCGTCGCCGGGCTGTTCCACGTGCTCAGCCACGCGATGTTCAAGGGCCTGCTGTTCCTCGGCGCGGGAAGCGTCGTGGCCGCGACCGGGACGCGCCGGATCGAGGAGCTGGGCGGCCTCGTCCACCGGATGCCGCGCACGGCCGCGCTGTTTCTCCTCGGCTCCGCGGCCATCGCCGGCCTGCCCCTCCTCAACGGCTTCGCCAGCGAGTGGCTCGTCTTCCAGGCCCTGCTCGGCGGCTTCTTCGCCGCCGCGCGGCCCACCCGCGTCCTGCTCCCGCTCGGCGGCGCGCTGCTCGCGCTGACGAGCGCGCTCGCGGCGGCCTGCTTCGTGAAGGCCTTCGCCCTGACCTTCCTCGCGCGGCCCCGCAGCCGCGCCGCGGCCGAAGCGCGCGAGGCGTCCCTGCTCCTGCTCGCGCCGCAGGCGGCGCTGGCGGCGGCGTGCCTGGCCCTGGGCCTCCTCCCGGGCCTCGCCGTGCGGGTGCTCGTGAGGGTGGCGACCGCGCTGCCCGGCATCGGTCCGCAGGGCGCGCTCGACGGGACGCTCGGGGGCGTCACGATCGGCGTTCCCGCCTTCGATCACCTCTCGCCCGTCGCGCTGCTGCCGGCTGTCGCGCTCGCGCTGGCCCTCGCGGCGGCGCTCCGCCTCGCCTCGGCCCTGCGGCTGCGGCGGGCGCCACCCTGGGGCTGCGGCGGCGAGCTGACGGCGGAAGCGGAGTACACCGCCACCGCCTTCGCCAAGCCGCTCGTGCTGGTCTTCCGGGGCATCCTGCGGCCGACGCGGGAGGTCTCGACGGTGCAGACCACGCCCTACTTCGCGAGCGAGGTGCGCTACCGCTCGCAGATCGACGCGCCGTTCGAACGCCACGTCTACGCGCCGGCGGCGCGCGCGGTCCTGGCCGTCGCCGAACGGCTGCGGGTGATCCAGGCCGGCAGCCTGCACGCCTACCTCGCCTACGTGCTCGTGCTCGGCGTGATCCTGCTCTGGTGGCTGGGAGGACTGCCTTGACGACGAACCCGCTGCCGCTCGCGCTCTTCGCGCTCGTGCAGGCCGCCGGCTTCCTGCTGCTGGCGCCGCTGCTGCACGGCCTGATCAGGAAGATGAAGGCCGCCTTCCAGCTGCGGCAGGGGCCGCGCCTGCTGCAGCCGTACTCGGACCTCGCGAAGCTGCTGCGCAAGGAGCCGCTGCGCTCGACGACCGCCTCCTGGGTCTTCGCAGCCGGGCCGCGCGTCTACTTCGCGAGCGCGCTCGCGGCCACGACGCTCGTGCCGTCGGTGCTCGCCTCGGCCCCGCTGGAGGCGGCCGGCGGCATCCTGCTGCTGGTGGGGCTCCTGGCGCTCGGCCGCTTCGCCCTCGCCACCGCCGCCCTCGACACGGGCAGCCCGTTCGGCGGCATGGGCGCGAGCCGCGAGATGACGGTCGGCGCCCTTGCCGAGCCCGCGCTGATGCTGGCCCTCTTCACGGCCGGGCTCTCGGCCGGGTCGCTCAACCTGGGCGAGCTCGTGCGGCGCACCGCCGAGCGCGGCACCTCGATCCACCCGGGCGAGCTGCTGGCCGCGGCGGCGCTGTTCATCGTGCTGCTCGCCGAGGCGGGCCGCGTGCCGGTCGACAACCCGGCCACCCACCTCGAGCTGACGATGATCCACGAGGCCATGGTGCTCGAGTACAGCGGCGCCGACCTGGCCCTCGTCGAGTGGGCCTCGGCGGTCAAGGAGCTGCTGCTGATGACGCTGCTCGCGGGCCTGTTCTTCCCGATCGGCGTCGCGACGAGCCTCACGCCGCAGGCGCTGGCGATCGGCGCCGGCGCGCTCGCCGCGAAGCTCGGCTTCCTGGCGCTCGTGGTGGTCCTCGTCGAGTCGACCAACGCCAAGCTGCGTTTCTTCCGCGTCCCCGAGCTGATGGCGGTGGCGCTGGGCCTGGGCTTCCTGGCCCTGGCCATGCGGTTCTTCTAGGAGGTGGGCGGCATGGTCCAGGACTTCGTCATCCTGTGCGCGGCCGGGATGCTCGTCAGCGTCTACCTGATGGTGGGCCAGAAGTCGCTGGTCGTCGCGATCCGGCTCTACGGCGTGCAGTCGCTGCTGCTCGGCGCGCTCGGCGTCGCGCTCGGGCTCGCCGGGCAGCGGCCGCACCTGCTCGTCACCGCCGGCCTCACGATCGCCCTCAAGGCCGTGCTGATCCCCGCCTTCCTGCTGCGGGTGATCGACCGGGTCGGGATCCGCCGGGAGATCGAGCCCTACGTCAACGTGCCGGCCTCGCTGCTGCTGTGCCTCGGGCTCACGGTCGTCGGCTACCGGGTCAGCCTCGGCATGGCGGGCGCCAGCCAGGGCCTGCCCCACCAGGTCGTGGGCGTCGCCCTGTCGATGGTGCTGATCGGGCTGTTCCTGATGGTCACGCGCCGCAAGGCGATCACGCAGATCCTGGCCCTGCTCACGATCGAGAACGCCGTGTTCCTGGTCGCGGTCGGGGCCACGGTCGGGATGCCCCTCGTGGTGGAGCTCGGCATCTCGTTCGACGTCATCGTCGCCGTGCTGATCCTCGGCGTCCTCGTGAACCGGATCGTGGACCGCTTCGAGTCGATGGACACGAGCCGCCTCTCCAACCTCAAGGGCTGATGTGAACCTCCTGCTCGCCACACTCGCCGCTCCCCTGGTGACGGCCGGGCTCGGCGCCCTGCCCGGGCCCCGGCGGCCCAAGGAAGCGCTGCTGGTCGGCGGCCTCGCGGCGACCTTCGCGCTCTCGCTGGCCACCGCCGGCCGCTACCTGGCGGGGGAAGTCCCGGTCGCCTTCGGCGGCGCCTTGAGGGTCGACGGGCTCTCGGCCCTCGTCCTGGTGCTCACCGCCTTCGTGGGCCTCCTCTCGGGCCTGTACACGGTGGGCTACCTCGAGCGCAACGAGCGGGCGGGCTTCCTCTCGGCGAGGCAGCGCACTCAGCTGCTCGCCCTGGTGCCCGCCTACCTCGCGGCGCTGCTCTGCGTCGCCGTCTCGAACAACCTCGGCGTGCTGTGGATCGCCGTCGAGGCGACGACGCTCGCCTCGGTGTTCCTGGTGGCCTTCCAGAACCGCGACACGTCGCTCGAGGCCGCCTGGAAGTTCCTGATGCTCGGCAGCGTGGGACTCGCCTTTGCTCTCCTCGGCACGGTGCTGCTGTTCGCCTCGGGCCCCGGCGTGCTCGGCGAGACGACCTCGGCCCTCGACTGGACGCGGCTGCTCGCCCACGCGCGCTCGCTCCACCCGTTCACGGTGAAGCTGGCGGTGGTCTTCCTGCTGATCGGCTACGGCACGAAGGCCGGCCTCGCCCCGATGCACACCTGGAAACCGGACGCCTACCGCGAGGCGCCCTCGCCGGCCGGCGTCCTGATGGCGGTGGGCATGATGAACGGCTCGCTGTACGCCCTCCTGCGGGTCCACCTGCTGTCGAAGGCCGTGCTGGGGCCGGAGTTCTCGGGGCGTCTGCTGCTGGGCCTGGGGCTCGCCTCGGTGCTCGTCGCCACGCCGTTCATCCTGGTCCAGTGGAACCTCAAGCGCCTGCTCGCGTACTCGAGCATCGAGCACGTGGGCATCATGGCGATCGGCTTCGGCCTGGGCGGCGAGACGGCCGTGCTGGGCGCGCTGCTCCACATGACCTACCACACGTTCGCGAAGCCCGTGGCCTTCTTCTCCGCCGGGACGCTGGCCCAGCTCCACCGCTCCTCCGACTTCGACGCCATCGGCGGGGGGACGCTCGGCCGCACGCCGGTCGCCAGCGGCCTGCTGCTCCTGGCCACGCTCATGGTGACGGGCTCGCCGCCGTTCGGGCTCTTCTGGAGCGAGATGACGATCCTGCAGGCCGGCTTCTCCGGGCCCCACCTCGCCGTGACGGCGGTCTTCCTCGCCGCGCTGGTCGTCCTCTTCTGCGGGTTCTTCTACCAGGTCGGCCGGCTCACGCTCGGGCCGGACACGCGGCCGTCCGACCGCCCGGTCCTGCCCGAGCGCTTCGACCTGGCGATGGGCACGACGCTCCTCGCCGCGGTCGTGGCGGTCGTCTCGGCGTTCTACCTGCCGGGCCCGCTCGTGGCCCTCGTTCGCGCGGCCGTCCGCGTCGTGGAGGGTGCATGAAGCCGGCGCGGGTGGCCGTTGCCGAGGCGCTCGCCGTCCCCGCGGATAGGATCGGCGAGCCGCGCAGCGGGGAGCTGGAACTGGACGTCCTGCCCGCGACGCTCCCGGAAACCGCGGATCGCCTGGCGGCGAACCTCGGCGCCCGGCTCGCGACGCTCTTCGCCAGCGACGAGCGCGCTTCGGGCGCGGCCTTCGCGCTGCACCAGGTCTGGCTGCTGCCCCGCCTCCGGGCCTTCCTGCGCCTGCGCACGCGCGTCGACCCGGCCCAGCCGCGCTTCCCGTCGATCGCGGCGCGCCACCCGTCCGCCAACTGGTTCGAGCGCGAGGTGATGGACGCCTTCGGGCTCGTCTCCGAGGGCCACCCCAACCCCACCCGGGTGAGCCTGCACGACGACTGGCCGGAGGGTGCTTGGACCCTGCGCAAGGACTTCCCCGCCGATCACGAAGTGCCCCGGGTCGAGAGCGCGCTGCACCCGTTCCGCCCGGTGACCGGCGAGGGTGTCTTCCACGTGCCTGTCGGCCCGGTGCACGCCGGCATCATCGAGCCCGGCCACTTCCGCTTCGGCGTCGCCGGCGAGCCCGTCCTCTACCTTCAGCTGCGGCTGTTCTACGTGCACAAGGGCACGGAGAAGCGATTCGAGCGGCTGCCGTGGCGCCACGGGATCCACCTCGCCGAGTCCGTCTCGGGCGACACGGCGGTCGGCCACGCGCTCGCCTTCGCGCACGCGATCGAGCGGCTGAGCGGCTGCGAGCCGCCGCCCCGCGCGCGCTCCCTGCGCGTCGTGCTGCTCGAGCTCGAGCGCGTCTACAACCACCTCGCGGACATCGGGGCGATCGCCACCGACGTGGCGTTCGCCGTCCCCGCCGCCCACGCGCAGCTGCTGCGCGAGCGTCTCGTCGCCCTCCAGGAGCGGCTGTTCGGCTCGCGGCTGCTGCGCGGCACGGTGGCCGTGGGAGGCGTCAGGGTGGACCTCGCGAGCGCCGGGCTCGCCGAGCTGCTCGCCCACGTCACCCGGCTGAAGTCCGACTTCGGCTCGCTCGTGACGCTCCTGATCGACTCGGGCAGCTTCACCGACCGCATCGACGGCACCGGCACGCTGGCGCCCGCAGCCGCCCGGGACCTCGGCGTCGCCGGGCTGGCCGGCCGGGCCTCGGGCATCGACGAGGACCTGCGCCGGGACCAC
>JBGASI010000183.1:0-8313 GCA_044229815.1 Vicinamibacteria bacterium
CGTCTGCGCCAGGCCCGACACCGGGAATAGGACCGCCAAGAACAAGGCGAGCAGCGGTATCGCCACCCGCATCCGTTGCTGGTTCATGAACCCTCCTGAGGTACCCACGAAAATACGCCAAACGTCAGGAAATGTGAAACCGGGCGCTCATGCAGCCAATGAACGACCGTCATGTCTCGTCCAGGCCGGCAGGGGCCAGCCAAAACGAAAGAGGGGTGGCAGGCCGTGTTGGCCCACCACCCCTTCGGAACCCTGTCCGGCCCGTCAGGCGGGCCGGCGGATCAGGACTCTAGAACTGCAGGCGCAGTCCCAGCTGCACACGGCGCGCGCCCGGTGTGTTGGTGCCGCTCTCCGCGTTGGCCGGGATGAACTGCATGAAGTTGTTCGCCGTGAAGCTCGTGACCGGGGCGCCCCAGTTCGGGTGGTTGAACACGTTCGCCGCGTCGAGACGGATCTCCGGGCGAACGCGGCCGATCTGGAACGACTTGAACAGCGACAGGTCCACGTTCCAGACCGACGGGCGGCGGAACTGGTTGCGGGCGCTCGTGCCGAAGCCGTCGACGCTCGTGCCCGTGGGCTGGGAGAAGAGGGCCTTGTCGTAGTACTGCTCGGTCCCGGAGCCCACGGCACCGGTCGGCGACGGGTCGCCGTTGACGTTGATGAAGATCGAGCCGCAGCCCTGGCAGTTCAGCGCCGAGTTCGTGCCGGAGATCGAGAACGGCGTGCCCGAGTACCAGGCCGCGACGCCGTTCAGCTGCCAGCCGCCGAGCACCTTGCCCAGCGTGCTCTGCGAGTTCTTGAGGAACGGCAGCTCGTACAGGAAGCCGAGCTGGGCGATGTGGGTGCGGTCGAAGCCGGTCAGCGCGAAGTTGTCTTCGTACTTGAGCGGGTGGTTCCAGGTGAGCCCGACCCAGCCGTCCTCGTCCGCCATGTTCTTCGCGCGCGAGAGCGTGTAGGCGCCCTTGAGCATCAGTCCGTTGCGGAAGGGACGGTTGAGCGCGACCTGCAGCCCGTGGTAGCGGCTCTTCGTCCGGGCGGCCCAGTCGTTGATCGCGGTCGTGCCAGCCACCGCGAAGTACTTGCGGGAGGCATTGCCGCCCCCCGGCTCGCCGTAGTTGACGTTGAGGTCGGCGTAACCGCCGTCGGTGCGCGTGCCCACGTACGCGACCTCGACGGCGACGTCGAGCGGCAGCCGCTGCTCGAACGCCACGTTCCACTGCTGGATGATCCCGCGGTCGACGTCGTTCGGGTTGGGCGAGCGGATGAAGACACCGGGCGGCAGCGCCACCTGGCCGGTGCTGAGGTCGGGCGTCGGGATCGCCGGGATGCCGGTGGCGAGTGTCGTCGCCGCGGTGTAGTTGTCGGCCGTCTTGTTGAGGTTGATGTCGTACGGGAACGAGCCGCGCATCGGGCGCGACCAGGGCAGCGGGTTGATCGTGCGGCCGTAGCCCGCGCGGATGACGCTCTTCTCGGTGAGGCGGTACATCAGGCCCAGGCGGGGCGCCAGGTACCACTTCTTGATGTTGATGCCAGCGTCCTCGGGCGTGTTGCCGCGGCCGCCGAGCAGCACGGTATAGGTGTTGTAGTCCAGCCGCTCGATCCCGCTGTCCGCGCGCGTCATCAGCGGGTAGTACTCGAGGCGCAGGCCGGCGCTGATCGTCAGCTTCTGGTTGACGTTCCAGCGGTCGCGCACGTAGAGGCCGCTCTGCCACTCGCGGCCGGTCATCTGGATCTCCTGCTGGTCCTTCGAGTAGTAGCTGGGCAGGCCGAGCAGGAAGTCGGCGAACTGGTTCCACTGCAGCTGCGTGTAGCCGGGGGTGGCGGTGAGCAGGCCGTTGAAGGTGAAGCCGCCCTTGAGGCCCATGTCGCCGAACTCCGCCTGGAAGTGGTTGAGCTCGTGGCGCACGACGTCGACGCCGAAGCGCAGCTCGTGCTTCGGGAACACCTTGGTCAGCGCGGAGCTGAAGGTGTAGCTGCGCTCCTTGCGGGCGAGCGGCATCCAGCTCGGCGTGGTGCCGATCGAGTAGCCGTTGTTGAAGGTGGGCAGGCCGCTGTAACGCTCGGAGCCGCCGTTCGTGCCCGGGATGCCGAGGTCGAGGCCGAAGTTCGTGCCGTAGTCAGGGCCGGTGACCTCCTGGTTCTGGATGTTCGCGCCGAAGTTGCCGTCGAGCACGAGCGTCGGCGAGAGCGTCCAGGTGTGGCCGACCGTGGCCACGTACACCCGCGTGTCACCGAGGCTGCCGTTGTCCCAGCCGAGGTTGAAGTTGTCGACGACCTTGGCCCGGAGCATGGCCACCTTGGCCCAGATCGAGTGCGACTGGTTGCGCTGATAGGTCAGCTTCAGGTCGAAGTTGTTGCGGTCGACCTGCACCTCGCGCTGCTGCACGAAGTCGTCGGCGAGCTGGTTCGAGTTGAGGTCCTGCGCGGTGTTGGGTGCGGGGTAGTACTGCAGGACCTGCGTCGCGATCGGGCTGATCAGGTTCGAGGGGATCGTGTAGTTCGCGAACGGGGTGCGGCCCACGCCGCCGGCACCGCCGGTGTACGGATTGTAGATCTGGAACTTCGAGTAGGCGCCCGCCACCTCGCTGAAGTTGCCGGCGCGCATGGCCGCGGTCGGAACCGAGTAGGTGACCTGGCTGCCACGGCGATCCTGGAACTTCTCCCACGACCCGAAGAAGAAGAGCTTGTTCTTCACCACGGGGCCGCCGAGCGTGCCGCCGTAGATGTTGCGCGAGAGCGGGGCCTTCTTGAGCCCGAACGCGTCGTTGAACAGGCTGTTCGCGTTCCAGTCCTCCTGGTTGCGGAACCAGAAGCCGGAACCGTGCAGGTCGTTCGTGCCGGACTTGGTGACGAGCGTGACCGCCGCGCCGCCGGCCATGCCCTGGTCGGCGTCGAAGTTGTTCGTGGCGACGTTCACGGTGTCGATCGTCTCGGCGGGCTGCACGTAGCCCACGTGGTGGGGCAGCCAGATGTTCACGGACACCGCGCCGTCGATGCGGGTCGCGTTGCTGTTCGGCTGCGTGCCGTTCACCCAGGTGCGCAGCGACTGGCCCGGCGTGTCGATGAGAGCGTTCTGGAACTGCGCCGGCGTCGCGCCCGGGACCAGGTTGATCAGCTGCTGATAGTTGCGGTACTGGTTGAGCGGCAGGTTCGTCACGTCCTTGGACGTCAGCTCCGTGTGCAGGTCGGCCTTGTCGGTCTGCAGCAACGTCGTCTGGCTGACGACCTCGACGCGCTCGGTCATGGCGCCGACGGCGAGCGTGATGTTGAAGCGGACGGGGTTGCCGGCGCTGACCGGGATCCCCCTCTGCTGGTGCTCGCGGAAGCCGGAGAGCGCGGCGGTCAGCTCGTAGGTGCCCGGCAGCAGGTTGCGGAAGGTGTACGCGCCATCCTTGCCGCTGACGGTGTCGAGCTTGAGGCCCGTGCCCGTGTTCGTGGCCGTGAGGGACACGCCCGGAACGGCGGCGCCCTGTGCGTCAACGATATTGCCGACGATGGAGCCGTAGAGAGCCTGGGCTCCCGAGCGAGCGGGGGCCAGCCAGGCCGCAACCGCCGCGAGCGCGACCAGTGCGAGCACGCGCGTCCGTCTGCTACACAACATCCGAAGCCTCCTTGAAGACACAGAAAGTCGCGAAGACCATGGGGTCTATCGACCGAGCCGATGGCGGACCTTAACGCCGGGCCCGCGGGGCTGTCAAATCAGGTGTTGCAAAACCAAGAATTGTATCGAGTCGCCCGAGTATGCCGGGTCGCCCGTAAGAAGCGAACGCCCCGTCCGCGAGGCAGACGGGGCGTTCGGACGGCCAACGAAGCCGCAGCTCAGGCGAACTGCGACCAGTCCATCTTCGGATCCCAGACGGCCTTCGACTCGAGCAGCTGCTCCCAGGTGACGGCGCGCCCGGTGTACGCGGCCTCGCGCGCGAGCATCCCGCTGAGCGCGGCCTCGGCCCCGTTCTTCGCCTCGTTCAGCAGCTTCCCGCTCGAAACGCTCTCGACGAAGGCCTTCTGCTTGTTCGGGTCGGCGTCGTCGAGGGCGCCGTGGAAGGTGCCGGTGGCCGCGGTCGCGGCGTCGACCGCCTGCGGCTTGCCGAGGCCCGGGAACTCCCAGTTCTGCTCGCCCGAGATGCGGACGGGGGCGTCGTAGCGCGCCTCGGCGCAGCCCTTCGTGCCGTAGTACTGCATGCCGACGCCCCAGGCCGACTTGCCGAACTGAGTCGAGGCGAAGCTCACGTGGACGTCGTTCGGGTAGGTGAGCACGCAGTTGAAGTGGCCGTAGCAGTCGCCGCTGTCGGTGCGGCCGGCGCGGCCGCCCGAGCCGACGGCCTTCAGCGGATGCCCGGCGAGCAGCCAGTTGGTCACGTCGATGATGTGGACGTTCTGCTCGACGATCACGTCGCCCGAGAGGACGCGGTCGTGCACCCAGTTGCGCAGGCGCAGAGCGTCCTTGCTGGCGCCGGGCCAGTCCGGCCGGTTGAGCGCGGAGGCGAAGTAGTGGATCTGCCCCGAGACGGCCACGCCGATCTGCCCCTCGTGGATCCGCTTCGCCAGCTCCACGTACGGCGTCGCGTGGCGGATCTGGAAGCCGACCGCGAGGCTGAGCTTGCCCGCGTACTTCTCGCCGAGCCGCAGCACGCGCAGCGCCCCGGGCACGTCCACCGCCACCGGCTTCTCCACGTACACGTGCTTGCCCGCGGCGAGCGCTGCCTCGAGGTGCGCCGGGTGGAAGTACGGGGGCGTCGCGATGTAGACGGCGTCCACGTCCTTGCTGGCGAAGAGCCCCTCGTAGGCCTTGGGCCCGCGGAACAGGTGCGCGGGGTCGATCGCCGGCTTGCCGACCGAGGCCGAGACCTTGTCGAGTTCCGCCTTCCCGGCCGCCAGCGAGTCCGCGAAGATGTCGCCCACCGCCGTCACGACGGCGCTCGTGTTCTGGATGAAGGAGCCCGCGACGTTGCGCCCACGGCCGCCGAGGCCGAGAACACCGAGGCGCACGGCCGAGTTCGCCTGGGTGCCGAAGACCAGCCTCGGCTCGAGGATCAGCGCGCTCGCCGCCGCGGCCGCCCCCACGAACTCGCGCCGCCCCACCTTGCCGTCCTGTCGTTCGCTCATCGATTTCCTCCTAACGCTGCATCCCGGTGATCCGCTCGACGTGCTCCCGAGCGCCGCGGATGTCCACCACCCGCGTGTTGCCTGCCTCGCGCTCGATGCACAGCGGGCCGCCGAAGCCCGCCGCGTCCAGCTCGCCAAGCAGGGTCTTCCAGTCGACCTCGCCCTTCCCCGCCGGCACCTCTTCGCCCCAGGTCCCCGGCGTCTTCGTGCGCACGGCGTCCTTCACGTGGCACTGGCGCACCCACGGCACCAGCTGCTTCAGGGCGGCAACCGGGTCGCCCTTGCCGTACAGGATGATGTTGGCGGGGTCGAAGTTCACCCCCACGTTCTTGCGCTCCAGCTTCTGCAGGAAGCCGACGAGCGTGTCGGCGACCTCCTGCCCGGTCTCCAGGCCGATCGCGATCCCCCGCGCCCCGAACGCGTCGGCGATCTGGCGCAGACGGCCCTGCAGCTTCGCGAACGCCGGGTCGGCCGGCTCGTGGGGCAGGAAGCCGGCGTGAAACGTCACGAGCTTCAGTCCGAGCCGCTCGGCGAGCGCGGCCGTCTCCTGGACGTTCTTCCAGTTGCGCTCCCAGGTCGCGTCGGGCACGACGCCCCCGGTGCGCCGGATGGTCTCGAGCGTCGTGTAGTCCTCGCCGACCGTGCCGAACATGCCCGAGACGAGCGTCACACCCTGCTTCGCGCGACGGGCGTCGAAGTCCGTCCAGGCGGCCCCGGGGTTCTCGCGCAGCGGGTCGAGCGCCACCTGCAGGCGCGAGACGCCGGTCGCGGCCAGCTTCTCGAACAGCTCGCCCGCCGAGGCGGGCTGCAGCGACCAGCTGCAGACCGCCAGGCGGCTGGCGACTTCCGTCTTCGCGGCGGCGAGCCAGGGCCGGGCGGCGGCGAGGCCGGCGACGGCCCCGGCAGACGACCGCAGGAAGTCGCGACGCGTGTTCTCACGCAGCAGCATGGTCACCTCGGGGGTTGGGACCGGGACGGAGGATTGCCAGGTAGCCGGCGAACAGGACGCTCCGCTCGCCGCGCTCGAACACGTCCGGCAGGGTGGCGGCGCACGAGGCCCGCAGCCCGGCCTCGCTGTCCGCCCCGGTCGCGATCGCATGCGGCACGTTGGCCTCGCTCATCACGTAGTCGAGGTAGCGCTCGGCCGTGAAGGGCAGGGCCAGCTCGAACTCGAGCGAGTCGGCGAGGAGAAAGCCGCTCCCGAGAGAGGCGAGGATCGAGGGGCTGAGCTCGCGCGCGGCGTGCGGCGGCAACGGATGGCGCGCCTCGAACTCCGAGAACCAGAGCGCGAGCGCGCCACCGCCGGAGAACGCCCGGCCCTGCCCGAAGTCGTAGACCACGAGCGATCCGCCGGGCGCGAGCACGCGGCGGGCCTCCGGGAAGAAGCGCCCGAGATCGACGTAGTTGAGCGAGCCGGCGGCTGTGATCACGTCGATCGTGCCCGCCGCCAGCGGGAGCCGCTCGGCCTGCGCCACGGCGAAGCGCGCGCCCGGCGCGACCGCCGCGCCCTGCCGCAGCATCGCGACCGCCGGCTCGATCCCGAGCCGCTCGCGGGCGAGGCGGACCAGCGTGCGGGTGTCTCGTCGCCACGCGCCACGCGGTGGTCGTCCTCGAGCGGCCCCCGGCGTGGCAGGCGAGGACTCAAGTCTGGCTCGACATCGTGAACGGCTGGTACTACAAGCCCGAGGGCGACCGATCCCTGGTCGTCGGCGGCATGCACATCGGCGAGGAGCAGCGCGCCGACCCGGACCAGTACGCCGCCACACCCAGCTTCGACGAGACCGAGGCGCACGCGGTGGCCGCCACCCAACGCTTCCCGATCCTGGCCGAGGGCGAGACTCGACGCGGGTGGGCCGGGATCTACGACGTGACGCCCGACGGCCAGCCCGTCATCGACGCCGTAGCGGAGGTCCCCGGGCTCTTTCTCGCCTTCGGCTTCAGCGGGCACGGCTTCAAGCTCGCGCCGGCGGTGGGCGTCGCCGTCAGCCAGCTCGTGCTCGCCGGCCGCTGCGCCAGCTACGACCTGACGCCGTTCCGGCTGTCTCGCTTCGCCGAGGGGCGCCCGACCCGTGGCGCCTACGCCTACAGCATCGTCGGCTGAAGTTGCGTCAGCGGCCGGCCTCCGCGCGCCGCCTTTGGCGGGCGTGCGCGGCGAGGACCTTGTCGACGAAGTAGCCGGCCAGACCGAGCGAGTTGCGGTAGTCGAGCGCGGCCGCGAGGCGCGCGGGGCCCAGCAGGCGAGCGACTTCCGGGTCCGCGGACACCACGTCGCGAAACGGCAGCTGGCGGGAGTGGGCCTCGCGCGACAGGCGCAGGACGAGGGCGTGTGCGCGGTCGCGACCGATCCTCGGCCCCAGCGCCATCATCACGGCCTCCGACAGGACGACGCCCCCGCTGCGCTCCAGGTTGCGGAGCATGTTCTCGGGCTTGACCACCAGCGTCTCCAGCACCCGCCGCAGGAGGGTGAGCTGGGCGCCGAGCAGAAGGCAGACCTCGGCGGCGAAGGACCAGGAGGTCTCGCCCTGGCGGTGGTCGTCCTCGCCCTCGCAGTGGACGTACTCGAAGGCCAGCGTCATGCGGGCTCGCAGCAGGCGGCCCACGAGGACCACCGAGCCCGAGGCCACCGGGTTCAGCTTGTGGGGCATGGCCGTGCTGCCGACCTTGCCCTCCACGAACTCGGTGGCCTCGTCCACCTCGGTCTGCTGCATGTTGTAGATGTTCTGGGCGACCTTGCCGAGCGTGCCCGAGAGGAGGCCGAGCACGACGAAGAACTCCGCGAAGCGGTCGCCGGAGGTCTTGCTCGGGACGCGCGGCACCCCGAGCCCGAGCCGCCTCATCAGGCCGGCCTGGACGCGCAGGCCCTTGCGCCCGAGCGCGGCGAGGGTGCCCACCGCGCCCCCGATCTCGCCCACGAGGACGCGCGGCCGGCTCGCCTCGAGCCGCTCGCGCTGCCGCAGCAGCTCGTCGAGCCAGACCGCGGCCCGGTAGCCGAAGGTCACGGGCAGCGCGTGCTGGCCGTGGGTGCGGCCGGCCATGACCGTGTCGCGGTGGCGCCGGGCGAGCGCGGCCAGGGCGTCGGCGATCCGATCGAGGTCCGCGAGGACCACGTCGTAGGTGTCCTTGATCTGCAGCGCGGTGCCCGTGTCGATGATGTTCTTGCTGGTCGTTCCCCAGTGGACGTAGCGGGCGGCCTGCGGGCGCAGCTGC
>JBGASI010000184.1:0-8294 GCA_044229815.1 Vicinamibacteria bacterium
GGCGGAGCAGGACATCCTGACCGCCTACAGCTCCTCGATCGACATCCAGGAGAAGGCGGCCGAGCTCGTCTTCTCGCGCCGGGTGCGCGTGCGCGAGCTCGTGTCGCACCGCTTCCCGATCGCGCGGGCGGAAGAGGCCTTCGCGCTCGCACTGTCGCCGGCCCCTGGTACCCTCAAGGTGGTGCTGCAGATGACGGAGCGGGCGTGAGCGGCCGCCGGATGAGGGCGGCCGTGCTGCACGGCCGGGAGGACGTCCGGATCGAGCAGGTCGAGGTGCCGCGGCTCGAGCCCGGCGAGCTGCTGCTGCGCACGCGCGTGGCGCTCACCTGCGGGACGGACGTGAAGGTCTACCGCCGCGGCTACCACGCGCGGATGATCCGGCCGCCGGCGGTTTTCGGCCACGAGGTGGCCGGCATCGTCGAGGCGGTGGGCGAGGGCGTCGAGACGGTCGTGCCGGGGACGGCCGTGGTGGTCGCCAACTCCGCGCCGTGCGGCGACTGCCCGTACTGCCTCATGGGCAGCCCCAGCCTGTGCGACGACCTGCTCTTCTGGAACGGGGCCTACGCCGAGTTCGCGCGGATCCCGGCGCGCATCGTGCGGCACAACGTCCTGCCGCTCGAGAACGGCGTCGGCTTCCGCCAGGCCGCCATGGTGGAGCCGCTCGCCTGCGTCGTGCGGGGCGTCGAGGACTGCGGCATCCGCGAGGGCCAGACGGTGGCGGTCATCGGCAGCGGGCCGATCGGCCTGATGCTCGTGCGGCTGGCGCGGCTGCGCGGGGCCCGGGTGATCGCCGTCGGGCGCAACGCCTCCCGCCTGCGCAAGGCCCGCGAGCTCGGCGCGGACGAGACGCTCGCGAGCGGAGAGGGCGTCGACCTCGCCGCCCGCCTGCGCGAGATGGGACCCCGCGGCCAGGGCCCCGACGTCGTGATAGAGGCCGTCGGGCTGGCGGAGACCTCGGAGGCGGCCGTGCGGGCGGTGCGCAAGGGCGGCCTCGTGAACCTGTTCGCCGGCTGCCCGGCCGACACCCGGATCGGGATCGACGTGGCGCGGCTCCACTACGAGGAGCTGACGCTGAAATCCACCTTCCACCACACGCCGGAGAGCGTCCGCAAGGCCTTCGCGCTGATCGCCTCGGGCGCGATCGACCCGGAGGCGTTCATCACCTCGGACGCGCCGCTCGAGGAACTGCCCCAGGTGCTGGGGCGGCTGGCGCGGGGCGGGGACGGCCTCAAGACCGCCATCCTGACCTGGGGTCGCGAGTAGTACCCCCGAAAAGCGGAGAGGGCGCCGCGTGGCGCCCTCTCGAACGGCAGGACGGGACCGGGGCGGCTAGCGCTTCTTGCCCTTCGCCTTCTTCGCCGGCTTCGCGGCCTTCTTCGTGGCCTTCTTCGTCGCCTTCTTCACGGCCTTCTTGGCGACCGTCTTCTTGGCGATCTTCTTCTTCGCCGGCTTGACCGCCTTCTTGACGGCCTTCTTCGCCGCGGCCGTCTTCTTGGCGACTTTCTTGGCGACCTTCTTGGCCGCGGTCTTCGCCTTCTTGACGGCCTTCTTCACCGCGCGAGACACCACGGCGGCCGTGGTTGCGATGGCCTCCTTCGTCTCGGCGACGGCAGTAGCCACGGTCGGCTCGGGCGAGGGGGCATCGGGCCCCGGGGCGCCCATCGTCTCCTCCTGCATGCGCTCTCCCTCCAGCTCACTGGTGCGGTGCCCGCTCCTGTCGAGCCGAGCCCCGTTGGTTGTGACGACGACGTTCGCGCGAATCGTGCACCCGTCGGCCTTCGTGCGTCAAGGCAAAACCGCGCTCCGCTGGCGCGATCGGGCCGCACGGGGCGCGGGCGGGAGCCCGGCCTCTAGTTCAGCGTGAGGTCGCCCGGCAGGTTCGCGAGGATGCCGCAGTCGTCGCAGAGGGAGTAGCCCCGGCCGAGCTCCTCGCCGAGCCGGACCGGGTGCAGGTCCTTGTCGAGGACCCTCCCGTTGCGAGCGACGGAGAGGACCCGGGAGCCGCACAGGGGACAGCAGGCGCTGACGGCGCCGAACGAGGTGGCCATGACCCGCTCCCTTCCGAGAGCGCCGCCGGGGGCCGCCCTCACTCGGATTGGACGCCACCCGCGGGAAAAGGTTCGCCCGCGGGTGGCGCAGGTCACAAGGTTTTTCGCGCCCTTCAGTCGGCCTCGAGCACCAGCAGCGTCACGCTGAGCGGCCCGACGCTCAGCGGCTGGACGAGCGGGCCCGCCGGCGACTCCTCGACGGCGACGCCGCGCGGCTGGCCGGGGGCGTTGTGCGCGCGCGGCCCGTCGCCCGTCAGGACGAAGCGCCGGCCGCGCCCGCTGAGGCGGGCGGCTCCCGCGTCGAGCCGCAGCGTGCGGGCCTCGAGCGTCGGATTGACGACCGCGATCGTCAGCGCGGTACGGTCCGCCGTCCACGCCGCCGCCACGTCGAGCGGCGCCGGCTGCTCGCGGACGGGCACCGGCAGCGTGCCGAAGTGCCGCCGGTAGAGCGCCAGCACCAGGCCGGTCGGCTCCAGCTCCGCCTCGGTCGCCGTCGTCTTGATCGCGCCGATCACGTTCACGGTCTGCGCGTAGTTGGCCATCTCGTAGACGTCGGCGTCGCGGAACAGCTCGTGCAGGCCCGCGGCGATGCCGAGGCCGTCCTTGAGGAAGTAGCGGGTGCCGAGCTCGCCGTATTCGTTCGGCCCGTACCAGTAGTTCCACTCGTCGAGCGCCACCTTGACCGTCCGGCCCTTGAGCGCCGGGATCTCCCTGCGGTAGGCGCGGTGCGCCTCGGCCACCTTGCGGATGCCGTCCACGGCCTGGGCGACGTGGGCCACCACGTCCGGCTTCTCCTGCCAGTACAGGTGCTCGCTGATCAGGCTCATGTGGGTGGCGGCCCGGCCGAGCATGGTCTGGCTCCACTCGCCGACCGCGCCGACGCCGACGGGCTCGATCTTGGGGTCCACCGCCCGCATCGCGTCGACCACCTCGCGGTGCTTGGCCACGTACTTCTCGAGCGGCATGTGACCGATCTGCCAGTCGCCGTACATCTCGTTGCCGACGGCCCACAGCTTCACGCCGAAGGGCCGCGAGCGGCCGTTCTGCGCGCGGCGGCGGCCCATGATCGTGGTCGTGGCGCCGTTGGCGTACTCGACGAGCTCGGCCGCCCCCTTGGGCCCGCCGAGGCCGGTGTTGACCGCCACGTAGGGCTTCGTGTCGATCAGCCGGCACAGGTCCATGAACTCGTGCAGGCCGACGTCGTTCGGCTCGACGCCTTTCCAGGCCGGGTTCTTGCGAGGCGGCCGGCGGTCGGGGTCGCCGATGCCGTCCTTCCAGTCGTAGCCGCTCACGAAGTTGCCGCCCGGCCAGCGGTAGACCGGGGAGTCGAGCTCGCGCAGGCGGGCGAGCGTGTCGCCGCGCCAGCCGTCCACGTTGTCCGCCGGCATCAGCGAGACGGCGCCGACGCGCAGGGCGCCCGCGCCGCGGGCGACGATCTCGAGCCGGCCGTTGTCGGTCGAGCGTCCGGCCCGGAAGCGCAGCGGGTGCGTCTTCCACTCGGCGCCCAGCACGGGGTGGACGAGCGTCTGCCGGTCGCTCGCGCCGCCGCCCCAGACGAGGCTCACCTCGACCGGCCCGGCCGCCGCGTCGCCCGCCAGGACGATCCGGCCGACGTACTCCCGGCCCTCGCGCAACGCCAGGCGCTCCTGCGCGAGGCCCACGGGGGCCTTGGGCCCCGCGGAGACGAGCTGCGGGCTGTGCTCGCCCGCGAGCGCGCCCTCCTTCACCATGCTGACGGCCTTCTTGTCGCCCAGCACCAGCCACGGCGAGCGGAGGAGCAGCTCGTACGGGTGGCCTTCACCTTCCCAGCTCGGCGCTCCGGGCGTGTACATCTCCCAGGCCGGCGCCTCCCCCGTGACCGGGTAGTAGAACTTGCGGTCCTCGAGCATCTCCGCCCAGAGGCCGCCGTAGATGCTGCGGCCGAGGTGCTCGATGAACTGCCCGTAGAGGAGCGGCGAGGCGGGCGCGCCGGCCGCCGCCGTGTCCAGCACGACGCGCGTCTCGGGGGCCGGGGGGCTCGCCTGGGCGAGCAGGGGTGCGGCGGGTGTCGCGAGCGCCAGGCAAAGGGCAGCGGCGAGGCGGGGGGAATTCATGAGGTCGGGCCTCCGTTCGGCGGCATTCTAGTACCGGCTGGCACCGGCGCCTCAACAAGGGGCGGCCCTCGCGGGAATGGCGCGGCGCCCTCGCGCGTTCTCCCGCCCGGGCGCGGATATCATCGTCCTTCCTCCGAACAAGGGAGCGCGCGTGCACTACGTGATCGTGGGCAACGGCATGGCCGGGATGGAGGCGGCGCTCGCGCTGCGCGCGCGCGACGCCGGGGCGCGCATCGCGATCGTCTCGGAGGAGCACGACCACTTCTTCTCGCGGCCGGCGCTGATGTACGTCTTCGCGGGCCAGATGTCGCTGCGCGACACCGAGCCCTACGACCCGGGCCTCTACGAGCGCATGGGCTTCGAGCGGGTGCGCGGGCGCGTCGTCTCGCTCGACGCGCCCGGCCGCGCTCTCGTCTTCGCGGACGGCTCGCGCCTTGGCTACGACCGCCTGCTCCTGGCCGTGGGCTCGAAGGCCCGGCCGGCGCCCTGGCCGGGCGCCGCCGGCCCGGGGCTTCACGCGTTCGTCACGCTGCGCGACCTCGAGGCGCTCGACCGCGAGGCGCGGCCCGGGATGCGGGCCGTCGTGGTGGGCGGCGGGCTGATCGGCGTCGAGGTGGCCGAGGTCCTGCACGACCGCGGGCTGCGCGTGACGTTCGCGATTCGCGACCGCTGGGCCTTCCCGGCCGCGCTCGAGCCGCGCGAGGCGGCGCTCGTCGCCGAGCACGTCAGCGGGCACGGGGTCGACGTCCGGCTCGGGGCCGTCGTGCAGGAGGTCGTGCGCGCCGAGGACGGGCGCATCCGCGCCGTGCGCGTGGCTTCGACCGCGGGGGGCGAGGGCGGCGAGATCGCCACCGACCTGGTCGTCGCCGCGGTGGGTGTGGTTCCGAACACCGCGTTCCTGGCCGGCAGCGAGGTGACGCTGGCGCGCAACGGCGGGATCGAGACCGACGACGCGCTGCGCACGTCGGCGCCCGACGTCTGGGCAGCAGGCGACTGCGCGAACGTCACGACCGCGGACGGGTCGCGGCGGGTCGAGCAGCTCTGGTACACGGCGCGCGAGCAGGGGCGCCTCGCCGCCCGCTCGCTCCTGGGCGACACCGTGGTCTACAGGCGCAGCGCGCCCTACAACTCGGCGAAGTTCTTCGATCTCGAGTGGACGACGGCCGGCGTCGTCCCGGCCGAGATCGCGTCCGGCGGAGAGCCCGTGTCGCTGCCGCAGGGCGTCAGCAACTGGTTCCAGCGCGTGCCCGGCCGGCTGGAGAGCCAGCGCGTGGTGACGCGCGAGGGGCGGGTGGTCGGCTTCAACATGCTCGGTTCGCGTTGGGACCACGAGCCGCTGCTGCGCTGGATCGACGAGCGGCGCCCGCTCGACTGGGTCCTCGAGCACCTGGGCGAGGCGCAGTTCGACGAGGAGCTCGCGCCGCGCTTCCGCGTCCACGCGGCGGGGGCGCGCTGATGCAGGCCGGCCTGCTCCACACCTACCGGCTCCCGGCCAGCAACCGTTCCTGGGTGGCCTGGACGCTCTCGGCCGTGCTGGTCGCGGCCTACCTGCTGCTCTACTTCGGCCCGATCCCGGCGCTCGGCCTGCGCTTCGACCTGCTGCAGGCGGCGGCCGAGGCGATCGGCGGCGCGCTCGGCCTGCCCCCGGCCCTGCGCAGCAAGTGGCTGCTCTACGGCACGGTCTACACGCTGGCGATGGTGGCGGGCGGGCTCTACTTCCTGCGCCGGCACGGCAACACCCGCTACCAGCGCGTGCGCACGCTCTCGGTGGTGAGTGCTCAGGTGCTGCTCGCCTTCGCTCTGCCGATCGTGCTGCAGGTGTTCGGCCGGCACGAGTACTACTTCTCCTACTTCTGGCCGCTCAAGATCGAGTACTTCTACCCCTCCGTCATCCTCCAGCACCCGTTCCTGATCGTGGCCTGGAGCTTCCTCGGCTCGCTCGTCGCCTTCCCGCTGCTGGCGTTCTTCCTCGGCAAGCGCTTCTACTGCTCGTGGGTCTGCGGTTGCGGCGGGCTCGCGAACACCGCGGGCGAGCCGTTCCGCCACCTGTCGAGCAAGTCGGCGCGGGCCTGGTCGATCGAGAAGGTGTCGATCCACACGGTGCTGTTCCTGTCGCTGCTCACCACCGCGATCGTCTGGGTCAACTGGGCGGCGGGGAAGCAGCACCCGGCCTTCTCGGCCTTCGCCTTTCGCGTGCAGGACTGGTACGGCTTCGCGATCGGCTCGCTGTTCTCGGGGGTGATCGGCGTGGGCCTCTACCCGCTGATGGGCACCCGCGTCTGGTGCCGCTTCGGCTGCCCGATGGCGGCTCTGCTCGGCCTGGTGCAGAAGCTCGGCCGCTTCCGCATCACGGTCAAGAAGGACATGTGCATCGCCTGCGGCAACTGCTCGACCTACTGCGAGATGGGCATCGACGTCCGCCAGTACGCGATGGCGAACCAGACCTTCACCCGCGCCGCCTGCGTCGGCTGCGGGATCTGCGCCCACGTCTGCCCGCGCGGCGTGCTCAGGCTCGAGGCGACGCCACGGCGCTCCCCGGCCGGCCAGCCGATCCGCGTGTACGTGGTCGACCTGTAGATCGGCCGGCCGGGCCTGGCTACGTGACGCGTGTCGACTCCGTCACGCCTCGCGAGGCCGGCGGGTCTTCTCCTGCAGCACGAGCAGCAGCACCGCGTTGACCAGCAGGAAGGGGCCCAGCGCCTCGAGCCCGGCCGAGCGCAGGACGGCGCCGGCGAGCGCCGGCAGCGTGCCCGCCCCGAACGTCGCGGCGGCGACCTGGAAGCCGACCGCGTGGGCGGCGTGGCGCTCGCCGACGCGCGAGGGGGTCCCGGCGATCAGCAGCGGGAAGATCGGGGCCAGCAGCAGGCCCAGCCCGAACAGCGTGGCGAAGGCGACGGTGGGCCCGCGCGAGAAGGTGAGCAACAGCGCGAGCGCCGGGGCGGCGGCCGTCCCCAGCCGCAGCAGGAGGGCCGGGGCGACGTGGGGGGCGAGCGCGCCGAAGGCGAGCCGGCCCACGAGGATGCTGCCCCAGTAGACGGAGGCGGCCATCCCGGCGGCCTGGGCGCTCATCCCGCGCGACTCGGTGAGCAGCGTGAAGGCCCACTGCCCGGCGCTCGCCTCGACCCCGGCGTAGAGGAAGAAGACGAGCGCGTTGGCCCGCACGCGCGGGTTGGCCAGGGCCTCGCGCAGACGGGCCGGCGGCAGGGAGGACGAGGTGGATTCCTCGTCGCCTGGCGCGGCCGGGCTCCTCGGAACGACACTGCCCGGGGTCGTCCACAGGCCCAGCGTCAGCCGGAAGCAGGCGGCCAGCGCGACGAGACAGGCGGCGAGGCCGGCGTAGCCCACGCGCCAGCCGAGGCCGGAGGCGATTGCGGCCGTCATCCCGAGCGGCCCGAGCATGGCGCCGAGGCCCCAGCACGCGTGCAGCCAGGTGATGACGCGCGGCGTGAAGCGCGCCGCCGCGAAGGCGTTGATCGCGGCGTCGATCGCGCCGGCGCCGAGGCCGGAGGCGAAGGCCCCGGCGAGGATCGGCGGCCACACCGGCGTCGCCGCCCACAACCCCGCGCTGGCGGCCACGAGCAGGCCGCTCCACAGGAGCAGCCGCCCGACGCCGAGCCGCGCCACGAGCGCGCCGCCGCTGAAGCTCGAGACCAGGTAGCCGGCCATCGTCGAGAGCAGGATCAGCCCGAGGTGATCGACGGGCCGGTCGAAGCTGCGGCGCAGCGACGGCCAGGCGACGCCGAGGACACCGTCGGGCAGGCCGAGGCTGACGAAGGCCAGGAAGGCGAGCGGGACGAGCCAGCGGCCGCGATCGTGGGGCACGCGGGATTATCCGGCTTTGCCGGTAAGATGAAAGGCTCTGAAGGAGGACACCGCGTTGCAGCGCCCGACGGCCCGTTTCCAGTTCCTCGCCATTCTTCTCCCGGTCCTCGTGCTCGCCCTCGGTCTTTGGGCGTGCGGCGGCGGCAGCTCACCGACCGACACGAGCGGCTCGACGCAGCTCGGCATCACCGAGATGGTCGTCGGCTCGGGCGCGACGGCCGCCACGGGCGACACCGTCACGGTCCACTACCTCGGCACGTTCACGAACGGCCAGAAGTTCGACAGCTCCTACGACCGCGGCACGCCGTTCAGCTTTCGGGTCGGGGCGGGC
>JBGASI010000185.1:0-10676 GCA_044229815.1 Vicinamibacteria bacterium
CCCCAGAACAACTACCGGCTGATCACCCGGCCGCGGGCGGTGATCGACAGCGTCCTCGCGGCCGAGCCGCGGCTGCAGGCGGGGCTCGCGCGGCTGATGGTGGGGGCGCTGCTCTCCTCGGGCGACGTCTCGATGGAGGGGCTGCTGATCGGCATCGACCCGGCTGCCCGCGCGGCGGTCTACCCGGCGCTCGAGCTGCGCGAGGGGCGCTTCTTCGAGCCCGGCGAGCGCGGGATCCTCCTCAACCGCGGCGTCGCCCGCAAGCTCGGCGTCGGGGTCGGCGGCACGGTGGTCGCGCTCGGCACCACGGCCGACGGCCGGCTCTCGGGCGTCAAGCTCGAGGTGACCGGGATCTGGAGGGTGGGCGGCCTCGACGCGTACGAGTGGGGCTCGTGCTTCGCGAGCATCGAGTCCGTGCAGGAGCTGCTCGACGCGGGCGACGCCGCCGGCGTGCTGGTGTTCCGGCAACGGGACGACGCCGCGCCGAGCGCACCGATCGCGGCCGCGGTCGACCGCGCGCTGCAGCGCGCCGGCGTCGCCGCCAAGGCCTACACCTGGGAGGAGATCGGCGGCCCCTTCCTCGGCGGGATGATCGTCACCAAGTTCGTGGGCGGGATCCTGCACCTCGTGCTGGCCATCATCGCCGCCGCCGGGGTGCTCAACACCGCGCTCATGTCCGTGTTCGAGCGGACCCGCGAGATCGGCACGATGCGCGCGCTGGGGACCCGGCGCCGGGACGTGCTCGGCCTCTTCCTGCTCGAGGGGCTGTTCCTCGGCCTCGTCGGCGCGCTCGGCGGCGCGCTCGCGGGCGGCGCGCTCGTGTCCTACTTCGCCCGCCAGGGCATCCCCGCCTTCAGCGAGGCGCAGCGCTACTCGTACGGGGGCGACTACCTCTTCACGACCCTGTCCTGGCCGGACCTCGTGAGCGTGCCCGGCCTGATGGTGGTGGTGAGCGTGCTGGCGGCGCTCGGCCCTGCGCTGCTCGCGGCCCGCCAGCGTCCCGCCGACGCGCTGAGGCACGTGTGACGCTGCGCCTGCTTGCGCTCGCCCTGCGCAACCTGCTGCGCTCCCGGCGCCGCAACGCGCTCGCCGGCGGCTCGATGGCCGTCGGCACCGCCGCGCTGGTGATCGCCTCCGGGCTCGCCGACGGCATCACCCGCCAGCTCTCGGACAACCTGGTCGCCGTGCAGACCGGGCACCTGCAGGTCGTGGTGCGCCCGGACGACTTCCAGCCGCAGAACAACCCCTTCGACGCGTACGGCCAGGACCGGCTGCCCGACGCGGAACTGCTCGCGCGCCGGATCGAGGCGGAGGGCGTCGGCGCCGGCGTCCGCCGCGCGGTGCCGTACCTCTTCGCGCGCGGCAACGCGCTGGCCGGCAGCCGCTCGAGCGTCGCCTGGATCGTCGGCATCGACCCGGCGCGCGAGCCCGAGCTCGGCGCGCTGCAGCGCGTGACGAGCGGGCGCTTCCTGCCCGAGGGCGACGACACGGCGGTCTACGTGGCCGAGGTCGCGGCGCGCAAGCTGCGCGTCGGCGTCGGCGACACGGTGTCCTTCGTGGTCCAGACGCCGCAGGGCGCCGTCAACAGCCTCGACGCCGTCGTCTGCGGGACCTTCCGCAAGGGCGCGCCCTGGTACGACAACGCCTTCTACGTCGGGCTCGGCGCCGCGCAGACGCTCGTCGACTGGCCCGGCGGCGCGACCAACGTCAAGGTGCTCCTCGCCGACGCCTCGGCAGCGAGCCTCGTCCGCGCCCGGCGCAGCGTCGAGGCGAGCGTCGCGGCCGCCGCGCCCCGGCCCCCCGCGCACGCCCGCGTCAAGGTCGAGAGCTACGCCGAGGCCGGTCGCTTCTCCTACGCGATCATCCAGGCGAACGAGGCGGCGCTGGTGATGCTGTCGGGCTTCCTGTTCGCGGCCGCCGGGGTCGGCGTCGTGAACGCCATGCTGATGAGCGTGCGCGAGCGCACGCGCGAGATCGGCACCATGCGCGCCCTGGGCATGAGGCGCTCGAGCATCGTGCGCCTGTTCGTGCTCGAGGGCTTCGCGCTCGGCCTCGTCTCGGCCGCCGTCGGGGCGGCGGCCGGCGCCGCGGCGGTGCTCTACTGGGCCGGCGCCGGGATCCCGATGCGCGCCGCCTCGCTCGCCTGGATGGCGGGCGGCGACGTGCTCTACCCGGCGCTGCGCGCGACGAGCCTGCTGCGCGCGGTCGCCTCGATCGGCCTGCTCTCGACGCTGGCCGCCCTCTACCCGGCTTTCAGCGCGAGCCGCCTCGAGCCGCGCGAGGCTCTGCACCATGTCTGAAGCTGCCCGTCCCTGGCGGGGCGCGCTCGGCGTCCTCCTGCTGTGCGCGTGTGCCTGCCGCCCCGCCCTCGCCGAGGGCCCCGACGCGGCCACGATCCTGCGTCGCGCCGACCGCGCCGTGCTCGGCGAGGCCGCCGCCTACACGCTGCGCATGAGCGTCTGCGCAGCGGCGAGAACACCTGGCTCTTCCTGCCCTCGGCCGAGAAGGTGGTCCGCGTCGGCGCGCGCCAGAACTTCGGCGGCGGCGACTTCTCGAACGCCGACATCTTCCGCCTCTCGCTGATCCGGGACTACGACCCCGTGCTCGCGGGCGAGGAGACGGTCGACGGGCAGGACTGCTACCGGCTCGAGCTGAAGGCCAGGGACCGCCAGGTCGCCTACGACCGCGTCGTCTACTGGGTGCGCCGCGACGGCACGTTCCACCCGGTCCGCGCCGATTACTACACGCTCTCGGGCAAGAACCTCAAGTCCCTCGCGCTCTCGCAGGTGAAGCCGCTCGGCGGCCGCAGCCGGCCCACGCTGCTGACGATGGAGAGCCGCGTCGACGAGGGCTCGCGCACGCGGCTCGAGTTCCTGACGATCCAGGACGACCCGAAGCTCGACGACCGCCTGTTCTCACCCGGGGCCCTCGAGCGCGGGGAGTAGCGTGCGCCTCGCGGCGGCCGGCCTGCTGGCCCTGCTGGCGACACCCGGGCTCGCCCAGACGCGCCAGCTGGAGCTGGGCCTCGAGGGCTTCGGCTACGAGAGCCGGGCCAGCCCGCTCAACCGCGAGAACGTGCTCGGCCTCGACGCGCACCCCGGCCTCGGCCGGCTCGCGCTCGGCTGGAAGGAGAGCCGCGGCGGCTTCCGCGCCGTCTTCCGGGGCTACGTCGAGCGCAGCCGGGGCACGCCGCAGGACGACACGCGCTGGGTGGTGCGCCAGGGCTACCTCCAGTACTGGCGGGGCGAGACGTTCGGCCTGCGCGTGGGCAAGCAGCGCGTCGCCTGGGGCTCCGGGCTGGCCTGGAACCCGACGCTGCGGCTCGAGCCCCCGAAGAACGCGCTCAACACAGCGCTCGAACAGGAAGGCGCGCTCGCCGCGCGCCTCGACTGGGCGCCCCGGCCCTGGGCGAGCCTCGTCCTCGTCGGCGCCACCAGCGACGCCGCGCCGCGCGACCTGCCGCTCGGCGCCGCCCGGCAGACGCGCCGCACCGCGGCCCTGCGCGCGCGCGTCCTGGTGAAGGACACGGACGTCGCCTTCGTCGCCTCGGGCGGCCGGAACCAGAGGACGCTGTTCGGGCTGGACCTCGGCCGCGAGGTGCGCGGCGCCCTGGCCGTGCACGCGGAGGCGGCTCTCTACCGTGGCTCGGAGTTGCTCCCCGCTCGCGAGGGCACCTGGTTCCTGCGCGCGGTCGCCGGCGCGCTCGAGACCCGGGGCGACGACGCCTTCGCCCTCGAGTACTTCTACAACGGCGAGGGCTACTCGGACCGCGGCACCGCGACCTGGCTCGCCGGCCTCGACCGCGCCTGGAGCGCGGCCACGAACCCGGCCCTGCCGCCCGCGCAGCAGCAACAGGCCCTGGGGGCCTACGCCGCCGGCGCCTCGCTGCCCTACGCCTCGGGCCTCGGCCTGCGCCGGCACTACCTCCACGCGTCGTGGACGCGCGGTGGTGCCACAGCCGTATGGACGGGCGCGCTGCGCGCGGTCGTGAGCCTCTCCGACGGCGGCTGCGCCCTCACGCCCGGGATCGGCTACGCGCCGCGCGGCAACCTCGCGCTGAACCTCGACGCGGTCCTCCCGCTCGGCCCGGCGACGAGCGAGTACCGGCTGTCCCCGGTCCGCGGCGCGCTGCAGGCCCGCGTCAGGCTGCTCTTCTAGCGCCCCCGCCCGGCGCGGCGAGGGGCGCGCGCGCGCGGGCCGGGCGTGGTGTAATCTGCGCAGCCGCGCCCATGACCTCGGTTAGCGTCCTCGACGTCACGAAGGACTACGCCCTCGGGCGAACGACCGTCCCCGCCCTGCGCGGCGTGAGCCTGACCGTCGAGCCGGGCGAGCTGATCACGGTGGCCGGTCCCTCGGGCTCGGGCAAGTCGACGCTGCTCAACCTGATCGGCTGCCTCGACCACCCGACGAGCGGGCGCGTCCTGATCGGCGAGCAGGACGTCGCGACGCTCGGCGACGACGCGCTCTCCGACCTGCGCGCCGAAAAGATCGGCTTCATCTTCCAGACCTTCAACCTGATCCCCGTGCTCTCGGCCCTCGAGAACGTCGAGTTCCCGCTGCTCGTCCGGCGCTCCGCCGGCCGCGGCGGGAAGGGGTCCGACCGGGCGCGCGCCCGGCAGGCCCTCGCCGAGGTGGGCCTCGCCGAGTTCGAGCGGCACCGCCCCGACGAGCTCTCGGGCGGGCAGCGCCAGCGCGTGGCGATCGCCCGCGCCCTGGTCGGCAATCCCGTGATCGTGCTCGCCGACGAGCCCACGGCGAACCTCGACTCCGCCACCGGCGAGGCGATCGTCGACCTGATGCAGCAGATGAACCGCCGCGACGGCACCACCTTCATCTTCTCGACCCACGACCCGAAGATCATGGCCCGCGCGCAGCGCGTCGTGCGCCTGGCCGACGGGCGGATCGAGGCGTGAGGCCGTCCCGTCCCCCTCGCCGCAGGAGAAGCGCCGCTTGAGCAGACGCGTCCCGCTGAAGGTCGTCGAGGAGAAGCCGAAGCTCGTCGAGTGCACGTCGTGCGGGCAGTGCTGCACGTACGTCGGGATCGGCATCAACGCCCCGAGCCGCCCGCGCTACGCCACCGACATCCTCTGGTACCTCTACCACGAGAACGTCTACGTCTACGTGGACGGCATCGGCGAGTGGTCGGTGCACTTCGAGTCGCGCTGCCGCAACCTCGGCGAGGACCTGCGCTGCGGCGTCTACCTCGACCGGCCGCACATCTGTCGCAGCTTCGACAACCGCACCTGCGAGGTGAACGACCCGGTCCACGACTCGCTGACCTTTCGCGACCCACGCGAGTTCCTGGCCTGGCTGCGCGAGAAGAAGCCGCGCGTCTACGCGAAGGTGGAGACGGGTTTCGCGCCCCCGGCGCTGCGGCCGCCGCCGCGGCGGGCCGCGGCGCGCCGGGGAAGGAGCCGGGCATGAGCGAGCCGAAGCCCCTGGTGGGCATCCTGATGGGCAGCAAGTCGGACTGGGACGTGATGAAGGCCTCGAGCGACACGCTGGCGAAGCTCGGCGTGGCCCACGAGTGCCGGGTGCTCTCGGCGCACCGCACGCCCGAGGCCACCGTCGAGTACGTGCGGGCGGCCGAGCCGCGCGGGCTCGAGGTGCTGATCGCCGCCGCCGGCGGCGCCGCCCACCTCGCCGGCGTCGTCGCGGCCCACACGCTGCTGCCGGTGCTCGGGGTGCCGATGGAGAGCCCCGCGCTGAAGGGCCTCGACTCGCTGCTCTCGACCGTGCAGATGCCCGGCGGGATCCCGGTCGGCACGCTGGCGATCGGCAAGGCCGGCGCCACGAACGCCGCGCTGCTGGCGGTCGCGATCCTCGCCAACGCGCGGCCCGAGCTGCGCGCGAAACTGCGGGCCTTCCGCGAAGAGCAGACGGCGCGGGTGCTCGCCGAGACGCTGCCCTGAAGGTCCTGCTGGTCGGCGGCACCCGCTTCCTCGGCCACGAGCTCGCCTGGCGGCTCCTCGCGGCCGGCCACGAGCTGACGCTCTTCAACCGCGGCACCCTGCCCGACGTCTTCGGCGGGCGCGTCGAGCGGCTGCGCGGCGACCGGCGCACGGGCGACTTCGCGCGCCTGCTCGCCGGGCGCCGCTTCGACGCCGCGGTCGACTTCGCGGCCTACGACGGCGCCGACGGCCGGCAGGCGGCCGAGGTGCTCGACGGCCGCGTCGGCCACTACGTGGCGATCAGCACGGGCCAGGTCTACCTCGTGCGCGAGGGCTGCCCCCGTCCCGCCCGCGAGACGGACTACGACGGGCCGCTGCTGGCCGAGCCGGCCGCCGCCGACGACAAGGGCCAGTGGGACTACGGGATCGGCAAGCGCGCGCTCGAGGACACGCTCGCGGAGGCCTGGGCGAAGGGCTGGTTCCCGTCCACGCGCCTGCGCCTCCCGATGGTGAACGGCGAGCGCGACCACTTCCGCCGGCTCGAGCGCTACCTCTGGCGGATGCTGGACGGCGGTCCCGTCCTGCTGCCGGACGGCGGCTCGCGCGTGACGCGCCACGTCTACTCGGGATCGGTGGTGCAGGCGATCCTCGCGCTGCTGGGCCGAGAGGAGACGTTCGGGCAGGCCTACAACCTCGCGCAGGACGAGACGCCGACGCTGCGCGAGCTGCTGACGCTCGTCGCGGAAAGGCTGGGCGCGCCGCCGCGGCTCGTGGACGTCCCGGCGGAGCGGGTCCGCGCGGCCGGCCTCGACCCGCTCGTCGTCTCGCCGTTCAGCGGGACCTGGATGTCGTTCCTCGACCCCGCGCGGGCGAAGAGCGAGCTTCGCTTCCGCCACGAACCGCTCGGCTCCTACCTCGACAAGATCGTGACGAGCTTCCTCGCGCACCCGCCCGCGGCGCCGCCGGGCTGCGAGCACCGCTCGCGGGAGCTCGAGCTGGCACCATGACCCGAAAGACGCGACGGCGCTTCCTGGCGGAGGGCGGATCGGCCCTCGTGGTCCTCGGCTCGTGGCGGCCGGGACGGCTCGAGGCCGCCCCCGCGTTCGACCTCGTGCTCCGGGGCGGGACTGTTCTCGACGGGACGGGGGCGCCCGGGTTTCCGGCCGACGTGGCGATCAAGGGCGACACGATCGCGGCGGTGGGCGAGATCGCGGCCTCCCAGGCGGCGCGCGCGCTCGAGGTGCGGGGGCGTCACGTCTGCCCCGGCTTCATCGACATGCACAGCCATTCCGACGACACGATCCTCGCCTACCCGGGCGCGGAGAGTCGGGCCCGCCAGGGCATCACCACCGAGGTGACCGGGAACTGCGGCTCGTCGTCGGCGCCCCTCGCGGGGGTCTCCGCCGAGGCGGCGCGACGCGACCTCGAGCGGGACAGGCTCACCCTCGACTGGACGGACACGGCTTCGTTCTTCCAGCGGCTGGAGCGCACCGGCATCGCGATCAACCAGGCCCTGCTCGTCGGCCAGGGCACCCTGCGCGAGGGTGTCGTGGGCAGCGCGGACCGTCCGGCCACCGCCGACGAGATGAAGGCGATGGCCCTCGCGCTCGAAGCCGCCCTCGACCAGGGCGCGGTCGGGCTGTCCACCGGCCTCGAGTACGCCCCGGGGCGTTTCACCCCCACCGAGGAGATCGTGGCCCTGGCCCGGCTGGTGGCCCGGCGCGGCGGCTTCTACGCCTCCCACATCCGCAACGAGGAGCGGCAGCTGCTCGAGGCGGTGGACGAGGCGATCCGCATCGGCCGGCTGGCCGGGGTGCGGGTGCAGGTGTCGCACGTGAAGGCCTCGGGCCGCGGCAACTGGGGCAAGCAGTCCTCGTCGCTCGCGCTCATCGAGTCGGCCCGGCGCGACGGGGTCGAGGTGCTGGGCGACGCCTATCCCTACACCGCGTACTCCACCGGGCTCACCGTGACGTTTCCCGCGTGGGCCATGGACGGCGGCCGGCCCGCCATCCTCGCCCGGCTGCGCGGAGGCGAGCGCGCGCGCCTCCGCCGCGAGGTCGACGACTACGTGCTTCACGGCGATCCCGGGGACTACTCCCTGATCGTGATCGCGGGTGTGCGCACCGAGGCGAACCGCCGGTTCGTCGGCAAGAACCTGGCCGAGGTGGCGGGCGAGTGGAAGGTCGAGGAGGCGGAGGCGCTGCTGCGCCTGATCGACGAGGAGGACACCGACGTCTCCTACGTGGGCCACGGGATGAGCCCGCAGAACGTCGAGCGGGTGCTCGCCCATCCCCTGGTGATGATCGGCTCGGACGGGCGCGCCCTCGCCCCGGTCGGCCGCTCCCTCCAGACCCGGCCCCACCCGCGCTCCTATGGCTGCTACCCGCGGGTCCTCGGCCACTACGCGCGGGAGCGGAAGGTCCTCAGCCTGGAGGTCGCGGTGCACAAGGCGACCGCGATGCCGGCCGACCAGGCCGGGATCGGGGACCGCGGGCGCATCGCCCGGGGCAAGAAGGCCGACCTCGTGGTGTTCGACGCGGCCACGGTGCGGGACACGGCCACGTTCGAGCAGCCCCAGGCCTACCCCGAGGGGATCGCCCACGTGCTGGTGAACGGCGCGTTCGTGGTGGAGAACGGCGCGAGCACGCCGCTCCGCCCCGGCCGCGTGCTCCGCCGGGCCTGACGGCCGTTGACTGCCTGCTCCGGCCGGAGCAGGATCGGGGCACCATGACCGACACCCTCGCCGCCCTCGCCCGCCTCGCCCTCTTCCTCACGCTTGCCGCCCTCGCCGTGTCGGCGGCCGCGGCGCCGGCCGCAAAGGCCGAGTCCGCCACCGTCTACGTGGGCACGTACACGGACACCGCGAGCCGCGGCATCTACCGCTTCACCCTGGACCTGAAGACGGGCGCCGCCTCTGCCCCCGTGCTGGCCGGGGAGACGCAGAATCCTTCCTTCCTCGCGCTGCACCCGAGCGGCCGTTTCCTCTACGCGGTCGGCGAGGTCGGCAGCTTCGACGGGAAGAAGACGGGCGCCGTGAGCGCGTTCGGGATCGACGCGAAGACGGGCGACCTGACGCTGCTGAACCAGCAGCCCTCCGAGGGCACGGGGCCGTGCCACCTCGTCGTGGACCGCGCCGGGAAGAACGTGCTCGTCGCGAACTACGGTGGCGGCAACGTGGCCGTGCTGCCGATCGGCGCGGACGGGCGGCTCGCGAAGGCGTCCTCGGTGCAGGCCCACGAGGGCCGCGGCCCGAACCCGGGACGCCAGGAGCGGCCCCACGCCCACGGCATCTATCTCGACGCCGCCGAGCGCTACGCCTTCTCGCCCGATCTCGGCACGGACCGCGTCTACATCTACCGCTACGACGCCGCCAAGGGCGAGCTCGCGCCCCACTCGACCGCCGCCGTGCCGCCCGGTTCCGGCCCGCGGCACCTGGCCTTCGACCCCGCCGGCCGCCGCGCCTACGTGATCAACGAGCTGCTCTCCACGATCACGACCTTTGCCTACGACGCCTCGCGTGGCGCCCTCGAGGCGCTGCAGACCGTGCCGACGCTGCCCGCAGGCTGGAGCGGCTCGAACTCCACGGCCGAGGTCGCGGTCTCGCCGGACGGCCGCTTCGTCTACGGCTCGAACCGCGGTGACGACAGCCTCGCCCTCTTCGCCGTCGGCAAGGACGGCCGGCTCGAGCCCGCCGGCCACGTCCCGTCGGGCGGCAAGTCGCCCCGCCACTTCGCGATCGAGCCCGGCGGCCGCGTCCTGCTCGCCGCGCACCAGCTCTCCGACGCGATCGCCGTCTTCCGCGTCGACGCTGCCAGCGGCAAGCCGGTCCAGGTCGGCGCCGCCGTCACGGTCGCCAAGCCCGTCTGCGTGCTGATCGTCCCGAACGCGCGCTGACGCCATGCCGCCCGCGCTCGACCCGCAGCTCGTCCGGGGCCTCGCCGCGGCGCTCCTGATCGGCGCCCTCGTCGGCATCGAGCGCGAGCGCAGCAAGTCCCTCTCCGGCAACGTCGGGATCGGCGGCGTGCGCACCTTCATCCTCTTCGCGCTCTCCGGGGCCGCGGCCAGCTGGCTGTCGGTCGCGCTGCAGACGCCGTGGGTCTTCGTGGCGACGCTGGTGGCGGTCGCCGCGCTCGCGGTCGCCGGCTACGTGGTGCAGGCGCGCGTGAAGCCCGAGGCCATCGGCCTCACGACGGAGACCGCGGCCGTCGCGGTCTGCCTGCTCGGCGGCGCGGCGACGGCGGGCTACCCGCTGGTCGCGCTCGCGCTCGGGGTCGTGGTCTCGGGTGTCCTCGCCTACAAGGAGCCGATGCACGGCCTGGTCGCCAGGCTCGGGCCGGACGACATCTCGGCCGGCGTCAAGCTGCTGGCCGCGAGCTTCATCGTTCTGCCGCTGCTGCCGCAGGACGCGATCGATCCGTGGGGCGCGATCCGGCCCCAGTCGCTGTGGCTGCTGGTGGTGCTGATCGCCGCGCTGTCCCTGGTCGGCTACGTGGCCACGCGCCTGCTCGGCCCGAGCCGTGGCACGGCGGTGACGGGCCTCACGGGCGGGCTCGTCTCCTCGACCGCGGTGACGCTCTCCTTTGCCCGGCGCAGCCGGGACGAGGACGGGGCCCCGGAGGACGCGCTGGCGGCCGGCGTGCTGCTCGCCTGGACCGTGATGAGCCTGCGCGTGGTGGTCCTGTCCGGGTTCGTGCACGCGCCGCTCGTGGCGCCGCTGCTGCCGCCGTTCGGCGCGATGACCCTCGTGACGCTGGTCGCCGTCGGCCTGCTGCTGCGCCGGGCCTC
>JBGASI010000186.1:0-8267 GCA_044229815.1 Vicinamibacteria bacterium
CTCGACTGGGCCGCCGAGCACGGGACGCCGCTCGCGCCGGATGCGGTGCGCGAGCTGCTCGCCCTCGACGTCGAGCTGAACGCCCAGGGCCTCGAGGCCTGGCTGGACCGCGACCGTCGCTGAAGCGGCCGCGGGGCCGGAGCCCATGGCCAGGCCTTCTAGAACGCCGCGGGGTAACAGCTGCTGCGGAAGATCCCGGGGCCGCGGCGCACGTACTTGTCGGCGTAGTTGACGTCGTAGTGCTCGGAGAACTCGTTCGAGCGCTTGACCTGGATCTCCTCGCCGTCGAAGCGGCCGCAGTAGCCCGCTTTCGAAAGCACCTCGACGAGGGCGCCGTGGTAGGCCAGCATGTCCGTGACGGCCGGCCAGTCGGTACCGGGCGCCTTCTGGGTCGCGTCGAACAGCCCGGGCTTCTGCGCCAGCACCTGGTCGATCGCCTTCTCCATCTCGGCCAGGTACTGCGGGTCGGGCCGGCCACAGGCAATCTCCGTGCTCGGCGGCAGGGTACAGCCCGGAGGCGAGGCGGCCGGCGTGCTGCGGGAGAGCGGAAACACGGCAGGGTAGCAGGTGGTCATGTAGGCCTTTCGCACCTGGCCCCACGACGTGAGGATCTTGTACTGGTCGCTGTACTCGTTGGCGTTCTTGACCGCCAGTTCCTCGCCGTCGAACGCCGCGCAGATGCCCTTCCTGTCGAGCAGGCGGATCACGCCGACGTAGTAGCCGCCCATGTTGGTCACGATGTCGCCCTTGAAGTACTCCGGGCGCTCCCGCCGGAGCTGGTCGATCGCGTCGCCCACCTCGTCGAAGAAGGAAGCGCTCTCGTTGCGGCAGACGTGCGTGGCCGACCCCAGCGGGAGCCTCTCGCACGCCGCCGACACCGGAGGCTCGGGCGTCGCACCGGCGGCGGGCGTCGGGGTGGGCACGGGCGGCAGCGTCGGTGCGCCGCCCTTGTCGCCGCCGCCGCAGGCGAGCAGGGAGACCGCGGTGACCAGCACGACGGCACTAGCGAATCTCACGCCAAGCTTCCTCGCGACACGGCCGGCCCGGCCGGCCAGATCGTATCCGATGTCGTTCGGGCATTGAGTCCGACCCCCGAAGCCGAGCCTCTCACGGTCCAGGCACCACATCCTGCCGCAACCTGCTGCGCCGGTAGTCCGGATTGCGGGCCTCTCCCGGCTCGAACGTCACGCGCCACGCCTTCCCGTCCGAGAGCCGCTGCCGATAGATGACGTATTGGCCGGTCAGGTTGGAGGCGAACGCCAACTCGCTTCCGTCCGGCGAGTAGACGGGGTCGTAGTTGAGCGCTGGCCAGTCCACGAGCGTCGTCTCCACGCCTGTCGCGAGGTCATGGGCCACGAGTCTGCTGGTCGGCCGCAGGTGCCCGCGGCTGACGTACACGACCGTCTTTCCGTCGGGGCTGAAGCGTGGCTCGCAGCCGCCGCGTCCGAGAGCCGACAGCCGGCGCTGCTCGCCTGTCGCCACGTCTACGACATAGATCTGGTGGCCGATGCGGTGGTTCGAAGAGAACGCGATCAGGCGTCCGTCGGGGCTCCAGTGCGGGTTGCCGAATATCGTGTCCTCGCCGTGGCGTACCAACTCGCGGACGTACCCCGTGCCGAGATCCTGCACCAGCAAGCGCTCAGGTCCGTCGAGGTTGGAGAGGAACGCGAGCCGCCGGCCGTCTGGGGACGCGTCGGCCTGGGACTCGGTTGCGTCGTTCACTCGCAGCCGGCGCAGGTTGCGACCGTTCGCGTCGATCTCCCACAATTGCGGTCTGCCCGCGCGGTCGGAGGTGAAGACGATGCTCCGCCCGTCCGCCTTCCAGCGCGCGAGGCTGTCGTAGGCGGGGTGGTCGGTGAGGCGGCGCGCCAGCCCGCCGCCCGCAGGGACGACAAACAGATCCATCGCCCCGTTCACCTCCCGCTCGTAGACGAGCTCCCAACTCGAGGGACCTGCTGTCGCCTCCGCCGCGACACCCCCTTGCCCGTCGCGCTCCGAACCGCACGAGATGGCGACGGCGGCCAGCCCGGGCAGCGTGCCGATGAGCGAGAACCTCATACCCCACCATACGGGAGTCTGAGACCAGGGCCAATACCTCCACCATGAGCGGCACGCTATCATCCCTGCGAGTGCGCCGATCCCCGACTACTGCTGCGCTGGGCGAACGCTGAGATGGGCTTCGACCTCGTCCTGATCGCGCTCGGCGCCGCGGCGCTGGCCTATTCGGGGGACCATCTCGTCGACTTCGCGGTGGCTCTCGCCGAGAAGGGTCGGCTGAAGCCGGCCGTGATCGGTCTCACCGTCGTGGCTGCGGGCACTTCGGCGCCCGAGCTGGCCGTCTCGATCACCGGCGCCCTCCACGGCACTCCGGGCATCGCGCTCGGCAACGTGGTGGGCTCCAACATCGCGAACATCGGCCTGATCCTCGGCGCTTGCGCAATCCTCGCGCCGATTCCCGTCGCCCCGGGGGTACTCCGGTTCGAGTACCCGTTCTTGGTGCTGGCGTCCTGGATCACGCTGCTCCTCTGCCGGGACGGGTGGCTCGATCGGTTGGAGGGCGGATTCTTCCTGGCCTCGATGATCGCGTTCACGGCCTATGCCGTGTGGGTGGCGCGCCGGGAGATCCCGGATGCCGAGAAGGACGCGGTGGCCGAGTCGGTGCCCGAGCATGCCGGGCGTGTGCGCAGGTGGCCACTGTGGAAACTGGCCTTGGGGATTTCCGGCACCCTGCTGGGGCTCGTTCTGGGAGGGCAGGCGCTGGTCAGCGGTGCCGTGGGCGTGGCGAGCGCCCTCGGCGTGAGCGAGCGGGTGGTGGGCCTCACCGTTGTGGCCATCGGAACCTCGCTGCCGGAGTTGGCGGTCAGCCTGGCGGCCGCGCTCAAGAAGCAGCAGGAGATGGCCGTCGCGAACGTCGTCGGATCGAACGTGTTCAATCTGCTGATGATCCTCGGCGTGACCGGCCTCGCCCGTCCGTTGCCGATCGACCCCGGCATCGTGTCGGTCGATCTGTGGGTGATGATGGGCTTTACAGTCCTGCTGTTGCCCCTCGTGTTCCGTCGACGGACCCTCGGTCGCCTCGCAGGCGCCGGCCTGCTGCTGACCTACGGGTCCTATGTCGCCTGGCTCGTCTGGAGCTCGCATTGAGTCTCGCGGCGAATGTACCTGCCTTGCAGGTCGACGTCGTACTGCTCGCTGCGGGAGTTCGTGCCCTTCTTGAGCGCAATCTCCTCGCCGTCGGCCCTCGCGCAGTAGCCCTTGCCGACCATGATGCTCACGATGCCCTGGTGGTAGGCATCGATATCCCTGACGAGCGGGAATTCCGAGGCTGGCGCGAGTCCCGTAAGGACGTCGAACGGATCGTTCGAGCTGTTCGTGTTCGTGACGCCGAGCTCCTCGCCGAGATATCGGGGGGTCGGGCGTCGGCTCCACTTGAGGCGTTGGCGTTGCCGTGACCACGGGCGGTTGAGTCGGTCCCTTGGCGGAGTCGCCACAACGCACGCCGAACGCAAGCGTCCCCGCAGCGACCGCACCAGGCGCAGGGTCCGCTGCGATGACTGTCTCGTCACGCCATCCCTCCTGCCGCTCGCGCGTCGCCGCCTCGTCCAGACAAATCGAACTCGTTTTCGCCCTACTCGGCTACCCGCCGAAGGCGCTGCGCCGACGTAGGAGCCGCTCCGGGGCCTCGCCGCCCGGCGACTCGCGACGCGATCTCGCGCTCGAGGATCTCGCTGCTCAGGGCATGCCCTCGCGGGCTGAGATGGCCGGTCTTGTCGAGTGCGAGCCGCGCCGGCGTCTCGCCGAGCGCGCCGAAGCGGGCGTTCATGTCGACCACCCACAGGCCCTCCGCCTTCAATGCCCCGAGAAAGCGCTCGGGCAGCGGCGTCTTCATCTCGTAGCTCAGCCCGCTCGGAAAGCTGGCCACGAGGAGCTCGACGCCGTGCCGGCTGCAGAGGGCCCGCATCTCCATGACCAGGGCGAAGCTGAGCCGAAACGCGTAGTCGGCGTCGCTCAGCGCCTCACGCTTCCGGAAACGCCAGTCGGGCCCTGAAGCCGCCTCGCCTCGAGGCAGGGCAGCCAGCAAACGGTTGAGGAGGTGCGAGTCGTCGCCGAGCCGCCGCAGGAAGCGCCCGGCGTACGATCGGGGCATGGCGCTCTCGTCGAGGACCAGGCTCTCGTCGACGAGGCGGAATCGCGGCCTCGGCGTGATGCCGTCGTAGAGCGCGACCGGCAGGATGGCGTCGACGAAGTCGTTCCTCAGGCAGACCGCCAACACCACCACGTCTGGGTCCGCTTCGAGGCCGTCGCGCTGCAGCACCAGCAGCTCCTGGCCCGGACCGTACCCGGCCACCGCGAGGTTTCCGGCTTCGATGCCGTTGTCCCTGACGTCGAGCAGGTGCGCGAAGGTCCGCTCGTCGGAAACGCCGAAACCGAACGCGATGGAATCCCCCAGCACGACCACGCGCGTTTGCCCGTTCCTCTTCGAAAGGCCGAGGTCCCGGCCGCGGTAGCCGCGTGCGTTGAGGCGGACGAGCCCGCTCCCCATCGGCGCCACCGCGTCCGGCCGGCCCGACCAGCCGTAGATGCGGGAGAAGACGTGAAGCCCTCGGGCGCGAACCAGGTAGTCCGGCGCCCAGTGGCGGGCGAGCAGCTCCGCCCCCGCGATCACCAGGATGACCACGGCCAGACTGCCCGAGGCCAGCAGTCCGTGGGCCAGTAGCGGCGAGAGTCGCCGGCCGCGACGCGTACGGGGCAGGCCAGATCCCGCCATTTGTTCGACCATACAGAACAAGTGTACAGCAGCGCTGATCACCATCATCCGCGGTGGCAGACCGTTGGCCGAGCGCACGGGAGGGCACGGGCGGGCGCACCGTGAGACACTCGGCCGAGATGGCCCAGCACGCCGGCGTCGAACGCACCGCGCACGGCCGGGGCAGCCGGGGGCTCTGCCTGCTCGCGATCGCCCTGCTGGCGGGCTGCAGCTCCGCCACGGCGCCTTCCCAGCCGGCGACGCCCCCGGCGGCCGTGTGCGGCAACGGCCTGCGCGAGGGGGTGGAAGAGTGCGATGACGGGAACGCCGGCAACGCCGACGGCTGCCTGACGACCTGCCAGCTGCCGGTGACCTGGGTACCGAGCGACGTCCACGTCCACAGCACGGGATGCAGCGAGTACGCGAGCCCGGACCAGCTCGTGGCCAAGCTCCAGGCCCAGCAGATTCGAGTGGGCGCGGCGCTCGTCTGGGGTCGAGGCTACGCGAACGACGCCGCCTTCTTCACGGGTCGCGACCATCCTGTTTCGACGCCCGACTTCATCCTCCACTACGACCTCGAGGTCTCGAACTTCGTGGCGGCGAAGGCCGGGCACCTGCTACTGCTCGGCCTCGACTCGATCGCCTTCTCGCCGGACGTCTTTTACGTCCCGCAGTCGGGCGTGCCCCTCGTCGAGTGGGCGCGCCGGCAGCCGCGCGCGCTGGTGGGGATGGCGCACGCCCAGTACTGGCCCGGGGACGGCTCCTTCCCGGTCCCGCCGGGGGGATGCTGCGTGCCCTGGGAGATCGTCGTGCACGCGGCCCGCGGCCGCCTGGACTTCCTCTCGACGGAGCGAACCCTGGGGCCGGAGCCCGGCACGTTCCTCCTCTGGAAGGCCATGCAGAACGCTGGCTTCCGTGTCGCGATCACCGGGGGCAGCGACTGGTCCTGCCTGGCGGACCGGTTCCACGAGCTCACACCCCGGACCGACGTGATCGTGGAGGGCGAGCTGACCTACGAGAAGTGGCTCCAGGCCATCAGGGCCGGACGCTGCACCGCTGCGTCGGGAGTGGGAAACCGGCTCAACCTGCGGGTCGAGGGGCGGCGCATGGGGGAGGAGGTTGTCCTTCCGGCTCCCCAGGAAGTGACGGTCACACTGGAGACTGCGGGTGCGGCGGCGGAGGTCGAGGTGCTCGTGAACGGCGAGGTCGTGACGCGGGTGCCGGTTGCCGCGGGGGTCCAGCTGGCTCAGGCGAGGGTGCCGGTTTCGAAGAGCTCCTGGATCGTGGCGCGCAGCCCTAGCATCGTCACGAACCCCGTGTACGTCCTGGTCGCGGGCCGGCCCATCCGCGCGTCCTCAGACGACGCCTGCTACCTCTGGCGTTCGGTCGAGCACCTGCAGGAACTGGTGGCGATTGGGGGCGTGAGGCTCTTCGACTCGAGGGACGAGGCGCTCAAGGCCTACGGGGAGGCTGTCACCGAACTCCAGCGCCGCTTTACCGAAAGCGGGGGGCAGTTCTGTCGGTAGGGCCGGCCCGAGATCGACCCCCGACTTCAGCGCTTCGCCGCCCGCGCACGAGCCGGGCGCTTCCCTGCGGCTCGGCCCGAGGGTAGCCAGCGCCCCACGGACGAGGCGACGATCATGAAGCGCGCCGTGGTCCGCCCCTCGTTTCTCCACAGGCGCAGCTCGCCGGGCAGGATGGTCGCGGCGTCCCCGCGTCGCAAACGGTGCTCCTCGGGTCCCAGCGTGAGGATCACTTCCCCCTGCACCACGAAGGCGAACTCCTCCCGCGGATGGGGATAGGGGTGCTTTCCGCTCCTGCCGCCGGGCCGGAGCGTCACGAAGATGCCCTCGAGCCGAGCCGTCGGGCGGGCGACGCTCAACGCCTCCACCTCGGCTTTCGACCAGCCGCTGCTCAGCGCCGCGCGGTCGCCGGCCCGCACGACGAGGCCGCCCTCTCCACCGGTGGCCGCGACGAAGAACTGGCCGAGCGTCACCCCCAGGACGGTCGCGATCTTCTCCATGGAGCTGATCGACGGGGACACCTGGCCGTTCTCGAGCTGCGAGATGAAGCTCGGCGAGAAGCCGGTTCGCTTGGCGAACGTCCGCAGGGTGAGCCCTGCCTCCAAGCGCAGCCGCTGGACGTGGTCGCCCACGACCTGTTGTTTGAGCAGCGGCGTCATGCTGTGGCAGTCACCGGCAGACTCCTCCGGGGAGGTCTTCATCCGTCCGCCGCGCCGGGCAGAGGACCCAGGACAGGCGGGGACGGAGCGGGGACAGTCTAGCCCAGACCATCCAGCTCCGGCGCGTGGGCGCTGGCGAACCGTCGGGCCCGGGCATCCCTTGCGATGCCGGAGCCGCGCCCGATGATCTGTGAAGCTTGACACTTGTTCAGCCTGCATGAACACTAAGCGCTGTGGCATCCAGCCCGACGACAACCACCAGGGCCGCCGAGCGCTTTCACAGGTGGCTTGGTCCGGCCTCGCTGGCGGGCGCGCTCGGTGGGGTCTACTGGCTGACGCTGCTGCCGGGAGCCGGCTACTCCCCCGACACGGCGGAGATGCAGTTCTCCGGTCGCCTGCTCTGCGTCACGCACCCGACAGGCTATCCAGCCTATCTGCTCCTGCTTCATGCCTTCTCGCGCCTCGTGCCGCTGGGGAGTCTCGCATTTCGCGCCAACCTCTTCTCGGCACTCTGTGCCGTCCTGGCATGCCTCGTCCTGCGGCGCCTCCTGCTCCGGCTCGGGGCCCGAGACACGGCCGCGACGGCCACTGCCGCAGCGTTCGGGCTGACCCCTACGTTCTGGCGGATGTCGATCGTGGCCGAGGTCTACAGCCTCCATGCCCTCTTCCTGGCGTTGGTTGCGGATGGACTGCTCAGGTGGAGGGACACCGGCTACAGGCGCGCCCTGATCGTGGCGAGTGGGCTCTACGTCGCCTCGTTCGGCAACCACCTCACGACGGTCATGCTCCTGCCGGCCTTTGCATTCCTGGTGGCCGCGACCGGTTGGCGCATCCTGTTCGACCACAAGTCAGCGCTGCCCGTCGCTGCTCTGATCGGCCTGGGTCTCCTCCCGTACGCGTATCCGCTCTGGAGGTCGCTCGATCCGACCACGCCCTACCTCGCCATGCCGGTCAGGGATCTCGGCGAGCTCTGGAGCTACGCGACGGGGGCCTCGTTCCGCGGCGCGATGTTCGCGTTCGGCCCCGCCGAGCTCCTGGCGGAGCGCCTGCCGTTGTTCGCGCGGCTCTGGTGGGCAGACTGCGGCCTGTTGCTCCTGCTGGCGGCCCTTGGAGTGGGCGGCTTCAAGGACCGGGTCGCCGGCGCCTTCGTCGGCCTCCTTTTCGCGGGGCATCTCGTGTTCGCGGTCAACTACGACATCCCCGATATCGACGTCTACTTCATCCCCGCGTACCTCGTCACGTCGATCGTCGCTGGCGTCGGGCTGGAGCGGTTGCTTTCCCTGCGAGTGGGGCGCCTCCTGCCGGCAGCGGCGTGCTTCGCCTTACCTCTGGGCTTTG
>JBGASI010000186.1:8308-14013 GCA_044229815.1 Vicinamibacteria bacterium
GCCTGCATCACTGGGCCGGCGTCGAGGTGGCCAAGGGCCCCGACAAGGCGCGGCCCATGCGCGAGCTGTTGGAGAGCGCGCCCGGAGGCGCGCTCGTGGTCGCTCGATACAACGACTACACGTATCTGCTCTACTTCACGCTAGCCGAGGGCCTGGGCGGCGGCGCGGCCTTCGTGGCAAGCGACATCTCGGTCGAGGCGATCGACGCGTATCTCGAGCGGCGCCAGCCTCTCTACCTGACGCCCCTTCGCAAGTGGGTGCCGCCCGGCCTACCGGTCTACTCCACCCGGCTCGACCTCCGGCCGGCGCTGCGCGCCGCGGGACTCGCGGTGAAGATGGTGCGGCCAGGCGTTTACCGGGTCGACAGGGGTGAAGACGCCGCGCCTCGGTCGAATCCAGCAAGCGCGGGCGGGCCGCCGCGGCTCATGCGCTGAAGCGGGCATCCGGCTGCACTGCAGGGCACGGCGCCCCCGGTCAGGCAAGCGCCGGGCCGGGCGTTGTACCATGACCGGAACAAGTTCCGCGGTCTTGCCGCCGTGGCCCCGGGGCTGCAGCGCGCCGGCGGCAGCCGGGCAAGGAGAAGCATGAAGCCGATCACGATCCCCTCTCTGGTGTTGGCTGCGTGCGCCCTGGCGCTCGGCGCCACCGCCCTGGCGCAGACGAAGCCCGCCGCGACGCCGCAGGCGCCCGCGCAGGCCGAGCTGGCGGCCACCGTCGGCACGCAGTCGATCGCGATCGGCGATCTCGACGATCTGATCCGTCCGCAGCTCATGGAGCTGAAGGCCCGCGAGCAGCAGCGGCGCGACCAGGCCCTCGAGGTGCTGGTCGCGCAGGCCCTGATCGAGCAGGAGGCGAAGGCGCGCGGGCTGACCCCCGAGGCCCTCGACAAGGTCGAGGTGCAGGACAAGGCCGTCGTCACGCCGGCCGAGGCCAAGGCCTTCTACGACGCCAACAAGGCGCGCTTCGGCGCGACCGCCGAGGCCGAGGCGCTGAAGCAGATCGAGGCCGGTCTCGGCCAGCAGCGCCAGAACGAGCGGCGCACGGCCTTCGCCGAGACGCTGCGCGCCCGCTACCCCGTCAACGTCCTGCTCGAGCCGTGGCGGGTCCAGGTCGACGTCGCCGGCGCGCCGGCCCGCGGCAACCCGGCCGCCCCGGTCACGATCGTCGAGTTCTCCGACTTCCAGTGCCCGTTCTGCGTGCGCGCCCGGCCCTCGGTCAAGCGCGTGCGCGAGGCCTACGGCGACAAGGTCCGCTTCGTGTTCCGCCACTTCCCGCTCGACTTCCACGCGCAGGCGCAGAAGGCGGGCGAGGCGGCGGCGTGCGCGGGGGAGCAGGGGCGTTTCTGGGAGATGCACGACGCGCTGTGGGCCAACACCTCGAAGCTGGGCGTGCCGGATCTCAAGGCCCACGCCGCCGGCCTCGGGCTCGACGGCGCCGCCTTCGACAAGTGTCTCGACTCGGGCGCGCACGCGGCGACGCTCGCGAAGGACGAGGCCGCTGGGCGCACCTACGGCGTGTCGGGCACGCCGGCCTTCTTCGTCAACGGCCGGCCGCTCGTCGGCGCCCAGCCGTTCGAGGCCTTCCAGCAGGTGATCGACGACGAGCTGCGCCGCGCCGGCGCCGCGCCCGCGGGCCCGCCGGCCACCCGGTGAGCGGCGAGGACCGCCGGTCCGACCTGCTGCGCTGGGCCCAGCGGATCCAGGCGATGGCCCAGACGGGCCTCACCTTCGCGCAGGACCCGTTCGATCGCGAGCGCTACCAGGAGCTGCGCGAGCTGGCCGTGGAGATGGCCCAGGCGGCGAGCGGGGTGCCGCTCGACGAGCTGCGCGCCGTCTTCGCGGGCGAACTCGGCTACCCGACGCCAAAGGTGGACGTGCGCGCGGTCGTCTTCCGTGGCGACGAGGTGCTGCTGGTCAAGGAGGCCCGCACGGGCGGCTGGACCTTCCCGGGCGGCTGGGCCGACATCGGTGACACGCCCTCGCACGCGGCCGAGCGCGAGGCGTTCGAGGAGAGCGGCTACCGGGTGCGGGCGCAGAAGCTGCTCGCCTTCCTCGACAAGTCCCGCCACGACCACCCGCCCTCGGTGGACTACGCCTACAAGGCCTTCATCGGCTGCGAGCTGCTCGGGGGAGAGGCGACGACGAGCCACGAGACGGCGGGCGTCGGCTTCTTCCCGCGCGAGCGGCTGCCGGAGCTCGACACCCACCGCACGACCGCGGGGCAGATCGACCTCGCCTACCTGCACCGCGCCGACCCGTCGCGCCCGACCGACTTCGACTAGGCGCCCGGCCGCGCCTAGGTCTGCAGCGAGAAAGGCGTGAAGTTCGTCTCCCGGTCGAAGTAGTCCTCGTGCTCGGCCCGCTTGAGGGCGTTCACGATGCGGTAGGTGACGGGGGTCATCACGACCTCCCACGCCACCTTGAGGCCGTAGTTCGAGACCATCACCCGCAGCACGAGGTCGTCCGACCAGCCCGGGGCCGCGAGAAAGGCGAGCGGGTAGAAGACCGCCGAGTCGACGGCTTCGCCCACGATCGTCGAGCCGATCGTGCGCAGCCACAGCAGGCGGCCCTTGGTGCGCAGCTTCAGCTTCGCGAGCACGTAGGAGTTGCAGAACTCCCCGCAGAAGTAGGCCACCAGCGACGCCAGCACGATGCGCGGCGTGCCGCCGAAGACCGTTTCGTAGGCCGCCTGGTGGGGCCAGCCGGGCGCCGGCGGGAACGCGAGCACGGCCCAGCTCATGAACGAGGCGAAGGCGAGCGCGCCGAAGCCCGCCCAGACGACCTTGCGCGCGCGCGCGTAGCCGTAAACCTCGGTCAGGACGTCCCCGAACACGTAGCTGATCGGGAAGAACAGGACGCCGGCGGCGAACGTGATCCCGCCCACCTGCGCCACCTTCGCCGCGCCGATCAGGTTGGCGCAGATCAGCACGGTGACGAACGCCGCCATCACCAGATCGTAGTAGCGATAGCTGCGGCGAGCCGTCGTCGTTGGCGGTTGGGTCATCGCTCCCGCTCTTCGGTGGCCCGGGCGACGCGGCGCGCCAGGTGGGCTCTGGTGGGCGCTGTCGGCGGGGCAGTCCAAGGCTCGTGAGTAGGCATAGGTACTGAAGGCGGGAGCTTCCTGGACGCATCATAGCCGCTCAGCGAACCACATTGGGCGGCGCCGTGGGCCACATCGCCCCGACTCCGGCGCTTCCGGGGCAGCCACCGCCTGACGCCTCGGCACGGCAGGACCATTCCTGGCTCCATGAAGCCGCTCATCCGCTCAGGGCGACCGGTCATTGGAGGGCGCAGGTCCCGCGTGTTCGAGTCCAACTAGGCTCGTCAGCCTGATGCCGCTGCCCAGTCGCCCTCCCGCACAGGGAGGGCCCTGGTTGCGCCGCGGAAGTCCGCATTTTGCATAGAGGAGAAGACTCCGTGAAGCACTCTCGCAGGCTCGCCGCCATCACCGTCGTCGCCGTTGCCGTTGCCGGGCTCGTGTGGGCCCAGGACGCGGCCACGATGAAGAAGGAACACGAGGCTTGGAAGGCCGACCACGCACAGTTCGAGAAGGACCACGACGCGTGGCGGAGTGACCACCAAGCTGCCCTCGCCGCCGTTCGGGAGCTGCAGGCCGCGATCGAGAAGCACGACGCTGCCATGGCGGCCCACCGGGCCGAGATCGGGAAGCACGCGGCCGACGTCGCCGCCCACGAGCGCGCGCGCGCAAGCAGCGGCGACTCGCCAGCCCTCGCGGAGGCCCATCGCGGGGCCGCGGCCGACCACGAGAAGATGAAGTCCGAGCACGAGGCCATGACGCGCGAGCACGAGAAGCTCACGGCAATCGTCGCCCAGATCCGCGCCCTTGCGGGCGCCGCCCGATAGGATCGGGGATCCTGATGATGCGACCGGCCTTCGCGTTCGCGACGCTCGCCCTCTTCGCGACAACCGTTTCGGTCTCGGCCCAGACCCCCTCCACGCCCACGCCTGCGCCCACGCCTGCGCCCACGCCGACAGGCCCTCGCGGCCCGGCGGACCCGGCGGGCCTTGGCACCTACGACGTCCTCGGCAGCACGGGCCAGGTGACCTCCGGCACATCGTTCAACCCTTCGATCTCGGTGATCCCCGACGGCGTCTACTACAACGACAGTCGCGACGGCGGCGTGGGTGAGCTGATGGAGGGAGCCGACGGCTTCGGCGGGCACACCCACGCCGAGGAGGCGGGCGGCCACTCGCACGGCGGCGTGCCGGGTCGCGGATTCAGCCTCCGCGAGGCCGAGGTCGCATTCTCGGGCGCGGTCGATCCCTACTTCGACGTGTGGGCGATCTTCGCTGTCGGCGACGGCGAGATCGAGGTCGAGGAGGGGTACTTCCAGACCCGTAAGCTCCTGCCCGGGCTCCAACTGCGCGCCGGGAAGTTCTACAGCGGCTTCGGCTATGTCAACAAGCAGCACCCTCATCAGTGGGACTTCGTCGACCAGAACCTGGCCTACGACATGCTGCTCGGCGGGTCGCTCAACGAGACGGGCGTTCAGATGACCTGGCTTCCGAGCCTGCCCTTCTACGCGCAGCTCGGCGCCGAGGCGCTCCAGGGCGACAACGAGCGCGTCTCCGCCCAGCTCGGGACCGAGTCGAGCCCGTTCTTCGGGGAGAAGGCGGGGCCGCGACTCTTCACGGGCTGGCTCAAGGTCGCGCCCAACGTCGGCTACAGCCACGCCTTGCAGATCGGGGCGTCCTGGGCCCACTCGACGCGGCACCAGGAGCTTATCGGCCACGACCACGCGGACGAAGAGGGCGCCGAGGGGCACGTCGATGAGGCGTTCCAGGGCGACGCCGACGTCTTCGGCCTCGACCTCGTCTGGAAGTACGACTCGCCGAAGCAGTTCGGGCAGGGTGACTTCACCCTCCAGTCCGAGTACCTGCGGCGCGTCAAGAAGCTGTCGCTCGTGGGCGCGGGCGAGGAAGCCGCGAGCGGCGAGACGCTCGAGGCCACCCAGGACGGGCTCTACGTGCAGGCCGTGTACGGCCTCCTGCCGCGCTTCACCGTGGGGCTGCGCTACGACACCGCGGGCCTCACGAACCGGGTCGCGGGCGGCGAGGAAGCCGAGGCGTGGGATGCGTCTCGCCGCTTCAGCGCCAACCTCACCTTCAACCCGACCGAGTTCTCGCGGTTCCGGGTGCAATACACCCGTGGCGATCTCGCCGTCGGCGGCGCCCGGGAGAAGTACAACCAGCTCTTTGTTCAGTTCCAGATGAGCCTCGGCGCCCACGGCGCCCACCGGTTCTAGGGGAGGAAGAGAGTCATGAGCTGCAAGACCTTCGTGGCGGCGCTCGGCGCCGCCTTCCTCTTCGCCGCGGCGCCCGCCCAGTCCGCCGTCGACGTGGTCGCCACCACCTCCAGCATGGCCGTCCTCGCCCGCACCGTTGGCGGGAGCGCGGTCAAGATCACGGTGCTCTCCCCGCCCGACCGCGACGCGCATCACGTGCTGGCGAAGCCGAGCACGATGATCGCGCTGCGACGGGCCGATCTGCTCCTCGCGGTCGGCGCGGAGCTCGAGGTGGGGTGGCTGCCGGCTGCCCTGCAGGGTGCAGGCAACCCGAGGATCCTGCCCGGCCAGCCCGGCTACTTCGAGGGGGCGGCCCAGATCGACCTCATCGAGACCGGGGAGGCGGCCGATCGCTCCCGGGGCGACGTCCACCCGATGGGTAATCCCCACTACTACATGG
>JBGASI010000187.1:0-14144 GCA_044229815.1 Vicinamibacteria bacterium
CCTTCAACCAGCCGCGCTCGTCGCCCAGGAACTCGAGCGGGTGGGTGAGCGTGTGCACCTCCACCCCCTCGTCCTTCGCGTGGTGGATCTCCTCGGCCCGGCCCGGCATCTCGGCCTCGGAGCGGCGGTAGATCATCATCGCCTTCGCGGCGCCGAGGCGCAGCGCGGTGCGGATCGAGTCGAGCGCGGTGTTGCCGCCGCCGACCACGGCCACGTTCTTCCCCTTGCAGTCGAAGATCGGCTCGTCGTACTCCGGGAAGCGGTACGCCTTCATCAGGTTGACGCGCGAGAGGAACTCGTTCGCCGAGTAGACGCCGTTGAGGTTCTCGCCGGGGACGTCGAGGAACTTCGGCAGTCCGGCGCCGGTGGCGACGAAGACGGCGTCGTAGCCCTCGTCGTTCATCAGCTCGTCGATCGTGACCGTGCGCCCGACGACGACGTTCGTCTCGAAGCGCACGCCCATCTTCTTCATGTTCTCGACCTCGCGGCGGACGATGTCCTTCGGCAGCCGGAACTCGGGGATGCCGTAGACGAGGACGCCGCCGATCTCGTGCAGCGCCTCGAACACCGTGACGTCGTGGCCCTTCTGGACGAGGTCGCCCGCCGCCGTCAGAGCCGCCGGCCCGCTGCCGACGCAGGCGACCTTGCGGCCGGTGGCCGGCGCGCGCGGCGGCAGGCCGAGCTCGCCCGAGCTCGCCTCCCAGTCCGCGATGAAGCGCTCGAGGTAGCCGATCGCGAGGGGATCGAACTTCTTGCCCATCACGCAGGCGCCCTCGCACTGATCCTCCTGCGGGCAGACGCGGCCGGTGACGGCGGGCAGCACGTTGTCCTCGCGCATCTTCGCCGCGGCCGCCTTGTAGTCGCCCTGGGTGACCAGGTCGACGAAGTCGCGGATCTTGACGCCCACGGGGCAGCCCTTGACGCAGGCCGGGTGCGCGCACTCGATGCAGCGCGAGGCCTCGGTGGCCGCCACCTCGACCGCCAGGCCCAGGTTGACCTCGCCGAAGTTGCCCTTGCGCTCGGCGGGCGGCTGTTCCGGCATCCCCTGGCGGGGGATCTTGACGCGATCCTTCATCGGGAGCGGGTTCTTCATGCCTTCACCTCGGCGGCCGGCGTCGCCAGCTGGTCGGCCTGCGCGAGCAGGCGGCAGTCGTGCTGGGCGGACGCGAACTGCAGCTCGCGGTGCGCCGTGAACTCCGCGGCCGCGCGGGATTCCATCTCCCGGTACATCGCGTTGCGGTTGGCGAGCGTCTGGAAGTCGACCTTGTGCGCGTCGAACTCCGGGCCGTCCACGCAGGCGAACTGGCTGCGCCCGTCGACGCTGACCCGGCAGCCGCCGCACATGCCGGTGCCGTCGACCATCACCGAGTTGAGGCTGACCACGGTGCGGATCGCGTGGGGCCGCGTCGTCTCGGCGACCGCGCGCATCATCGGGATCGGGCCGATCGCGAGGACGAAGTCGAGCTTCTCCTCCCCGATCAGGGCCTTGAGCCGGTCGGTGACGAGCCCCTTCTCGCCGTGAGAGCCGTCGTCCGTCGTGACGTAGAGCGCGTCGCTCGCCGCCCTCAGCTCGTCCTCGAGCACCACCAGGGCCCGGGTCCGGCCGCCGAGGATGGAGATCACCCGGTTGCCCGCCTTCTTCAGCGCCACGGCGGTGGGGTAGGCGATCGCGGCGCCGACGCCGCCGCCGATCACGCAGGCGGTGCCATAGCGCTCCACCTCGGAGGGCTTGCCGAGCGGACCGACGACGTCGAGGATGGCGTCGCCCGCCCCGAAGCAGTTGAGGAGCCGCGTGGTCTTGCCGATGCCCTGGACGACGATCGTGATGTCGCCCCGCTCGGCGTCCGAGTCGGCGATGGTGATGGGGATGCGCTCGCCGCGCTGGTGGACCCGGAGGATCACGAACTGGCCCGCCTGCCGCTTGCGGGCGATCCGTGGGGCCTCGATCCGGAACAGCTTGACGTCGGGAGCGATGAAGCGTGCCTCGAGTATCTGGAACATGGCCAGCCGGGGAAAAGCACGAAACGCGCCAGCCCCAACTCCGGCTTTTGGACGCGATCGCTGCACGGAATAGCTTGTTTCGGCCGTCTTAGGCGAAACGGTTGCGCCGCCGGGGGCTCCGCCTCGTGTCTGCCCGCAGGTCCTGGCCCCGGCCAGACATCCCGCCCGAAATCGGACACGAGCGCCTAAGTCGTTCCTTTTCAGTACGGAGGCGCGGGTATGCGCTTTGCGTAACACAAGGGCGTGATGACGATCCTGCACCACCGACAGACGCGCCGCTTCGTCGCCCTGCTCGTGCGCTGCGACTGCCGCCACAAGTTCCTGCACCGCCTCGATCGCCCGGTCGTCGCCTGCCTGCACTGCGGGCGGATCGGGGACCTGCGGCGCATGATCGATCGGCTCCGTGGGATCGGCGAGGCGGAGCGCGGACGCGCGCCGAAGGCGGCGCGCCGGGCCCGCGCCTCCGCCGCGTAGACGCCCTCGGCTCGACGGCGCGCCGCCGGCCGGTCGGGACCGCTGCGCCGCGGTAGAATGCGTAGGTGAAGGGAGCCGCTCGAGTCGCCACGCGTCTGTCCAGGCGCTCCGCCCGCGGCACCAAGCCGCAGCGGCTGCGGGAGGTTCTGCCGGAAGTCTGGGCCCTCGTCCGGCCGCGGCGCCGGCTCCTCGCCTTCGCCCTCGTGTTGATGGCCATCGGCCGAGTGGCCGGCCTCGTCCTGCCCGGCTCGACCAAGATCCTGATCGACGACGTGATCGGCGCCCGGCGGGCCGAGCTGCTGCTCCCGCTCGTGGGCGCCGTCGTGCTCGCCACCGTCGTGCAGGGCCTCAGCGGCTACGTGCTCGTCCAGCTCGTGTCGAAGGAGGCCCAGAAGCTGATCGCCGAGATGCGGGTGCGCGTGCAGCAGCACGTCGGGCGCCTGCCGCTCGCCTTCCACGACGCCAACAAGACCGGCGATCTCGTGTCGCGCATCATGAACGACGTCGAGGACGTGCGGAACCTGGTCGGCACCGGGCTCATCGAGCTGGCCGGCGGGCTGCTGACGGCCGCGCTCGCCTTCGGCATGATGCTGTACCTCTCCCCGCGCACGACGCTGTTGACGCTGCTGTCGCTGCTGGCCTTCGGCCTCGTGCTCTTCCGGGCCTTCAAGGTGCTGCGGCCGATCTTCCGCGAGCGCGGCGAGTTGCAGGCCGCGGTGACGGGCCGGCTCACGGAGACGCTCGGCGGCGTGCGCGTGGTGAAGGCCTATAGCGCGGAGGCGCGCGAGGCGGGCGTCTTCGCCGGCGGGGTCCAGCGGCTGCTCGACAACGTGTTCCGCACGCTCTCCTCGACATCGGTGCTGTCGCTGTCCTCGACGGTGCTGCTCGGCGTCGTGGGGGCGGCCGTGATGTACGTCGGGGCGCGCGAGATCCTGGCGGGCCGGATGACGGTGGGCTCGTTCTTCACCTACACCGTCTTCCTCGGCTTCCTGGTCGGGCCGTTCTTCCAGATCGTGACCATCGGCACCCAGCTGACCGAGGCCCTCGCCGGCCTCGAGCGGACGCACGAGGTGCTCTCCGAGCGCCCGGAGGACGAGGACCCGCGCCGCACCGTCGCCCTGGCGCCGCTGCGCGGCGACGTGGTCTTCGAGGACGTGGGCTTCGCGTACCGCGAGGGCGAGCCGGTGCTGCACGGCGTCTCGCTGCACGCCGAGCCCGGGACCTCGACGGCCCTCGTCGGGCCCTCGGGCGCCGGCAAGTCCACGGTGATCGGCCTCGTCTGCGCGTTCCACGCGCCCAGCTCCGGGCGCGTCGTGGTCGACGGGGTCGACCTCGCGACCGCGCGGCTCGACTCGTACCGGGGCCACCTCGGCGTCGTGCTGCAGGACACCTTCCTCTTCGACGGCACGATCCGCGAGAACGTGGCCTTCTCCCGGCCCGACGCCCCGGCCGAGGACGTGCTCGAGGCCTGCCGGATCGCCCACGTGGGCGAGTTCGCCGAGCGCTTCCCCGAGGGCTACGACACCGTGGTGGGCGAGCGCGGCGTGCGGCTCTCCGGCGGTCAGCGTCAGCGGGTGGCGATCGCGCGCGCGATCCTCGCGGACCCGCGGATCCTGATCCTCGACGAGGCCACCTCGAGCCTCGACTCCGAATCCGAGGCGCTGATCCAGGAGGGGCTCGGCTGGCTGATGAAGGGCCGGACCACGTTCGTGATCGCGCACCGGCTCTCGACCATCCGGCGCGCCGATCAGATCCTGGTGCTCGAGGACGGCCGGGTCGTCGAGCGCGGCACGCACGCCGCGCTGCACGCCGCGCGCGGCCGCTACCGGGAGATGTACGACCGCCAGCACGGCCTCGAGGCGACCCTGGTCCTCGCCCCGGGCGAGGGCGGCGAGGCGGCGGTCGAGGAGACGGTCCCGGAGGCGGTGACGGCCGTCCCGGGCGGTGGCCTGCCGGCGGGGCTGGGACTGCTCGGCCAGTGACGGACGCCTCGCCGTTCCAGGACGCCGTCGTGCTGGCGCCGCTGACCGTCGGCGGCAACCTGCCCTTCCGCCGCCTGTGCGTCGAGATGGGCGCCGACGTGACGGTCGGCGAGATGGCGGTGGTGCGCAAGCTGTTGAACGGCACGCCCTCGGAGTTCGCGCTGCTGAAGAGCCACCCGGACGAGCGCCTCTTCGGCGTGCAGCTCGCCGACAAGAACCCGGAAACGCTCGCCGAGGGCACGCGTCTGGCGGAGTCGCGCGGCGCGCGCTTCGTCGACCTCAACTGCGGCTGCCCGATCGACGAGATCACGCGCCGGGGCCTCGGCGCGAGCCTGCTGCGCAAGCCCGCGCGGATCGGCCGGCTGGTGGCGGCCATGAAGCAGGCCGTCGCGGTGCCGATCACCGTCAAGCTGCGGGCCGGCTGGAGCGAGGCCAAGGTGAACGTGCGCGAGGTGGCGCGCGTGTGCGAGGAGAGCGGGGCGGCCGCGATCGCGGTGCACGGGCGCACCCGTGAGCAGCGCTACAGCAAGGCGGCCGACTGGGAGTTGATCGGGGAGATCGCCGCCGAGCGCGGCGTGCCGGTGATCGGCAACGGGGACATCCTGACGGCCTACGAGGCCCGCGAGCGCCGGCGGCGCTCCGGGGTGCGCTCCGTGATGCTCGGCCGCGGCGCCCTGATCAAGCCGTGGCTGTTCCGCGAGGTGAAGACCGGCGAGACGTGGCTGCCGACGGCCGACGAGCGGCTCGGCGTGCTGTGGCGCTTCGTCGAGCTGCTGCGCGAGCACTTCGGCGTCGACGAGCGGGGCCAGAAGCGCACGCTGCGCTTCCTGCCGTGGCACCTCAACTTCTTCTGCCGCTACGTGCCGCTGCCGGAGGCGCAGCACGGCGAGGCCGCGCTCGAGCACCCGCTCATCCAGTCGCGCCTGCAGGCCCCGCCCACGGACAGCGCGCTCGAGCGCCTGCTGCGCGACGGCCGGGGCGAGAGCCACGAGCGCTTCGCCGGCGAGCTGCTCGCGTCCGCCTCGCTCGCCGAGGCCCGCGAGCGCGCGGCGCGGCTCGCCGAGGCCCTGCCGCCGGACGCCGGCGGCGGCGATCTGCGCGTGTCGCGCTCGGAAGTGGCCGGCTAGCGCCGGAAGACGCGCAAGGCCCAGCCGTCGAGCCCGACGGACGGCGGGCTGTCGCTGCGCGGCTGGCGCGGCGGGCTGGCGCCCCCGGGCTGCGTCGGGTGGCCGACCGGCGGGGTGATCTCGGTGAACGCGCCACCGGCCGGGATCTCGACCCGGGCCTCGACGGGCTGGCTCGACAGGTTCACGACGACCAGCACCTCCTCGCCCGCGGCCCGACGCAGGAACGTGACGACGCGGGCGGGCGCGGCGTTGTCGAGCCAGACCGTCTCGCCCTGGCGCAGGGCGGGGTGCGCCTGGCGCAGCGCGGCCATCGCGCGATAGAAGGCCGGGAACTCCGGCCGCCTCTCCGCGATCGGCCAGAAGATCGGCAGCCGCTCGGTCAGGGCCGGCCCGCCGGACTCGGCCGTGTCGCCGACCTCCATGCCGTTGTAGACGAGCGGGATGCCGTCGAGGGTGAAGACGAGCGCCTGCGCGGCGAGCGCCGCCGGCTCGCCGAAGCGGGCGATCGCGCGCTTCTCGTCGTGGTTGTCGGAGAAGCGCAGGTGCAGCGAGCCGCGGGGGAAGTTGCGCCGCTCCTCCTCCCAGGTGGCGCGGATCTCGCTCGCCGGCGCGCCAAGCGAGAGAACGCGCGTCAGCGTGGCGTGGAAGGGCCAGGCGTAGTCGGCGTCGAAGGCCTTCGCCAGCAGGTCCGGCGTGCTCCACTCGGCCAGCAGGAAGAGGTCCGGCCGGATCGCCTCGAGCCGGGGCCGCGCCTCCTCCCAGAAGTCCGTCGGCACGAGGCCCGCCACGTCGCAGCGGAAGCCGTCGAAGCCGAACTCGCGCAGCCAGTGGGCCATCATCTCGATCATGTAGGCGCGCGTCTTCGGGTTCGCGTAGTCGAGCTCGGCGACGTCGGTCCAGTCGGCGTTCGGCGGCAGGACACGCCCCTGGGCGTCGCGCGCGTACAGCTCGGGCGTCTTCATCATCACGCTGTCCCACGCGGTGTGGTTCGCGACGATGTCGAGGATGACCCGCAGGCCGCGCGCGTGGGCCTCGCGCACCAGCGTCTCGAGGTCTCGCGCGGTGCCGTAGTCGGGGTTCACCGCGTAGTAGTCGGCGATCGAGTACGGGCTGCCGAAGCTGCCCTTGCGCTGCGCCCGGCCGATCGGCTGGATCGGCATCAGCCACAGGATGGTGGCGCCCGTGTCGCGGATGCGGTCGAGGCCCGCGCTGACCCCGGCGAGGTCGCCCCGGGCCGAGAAGGCGCGGGGGAAGACCTCGTAGACGATGCCGTCGCGCGCCCAGGCGGGGACGGCCCTCGCGCTCTCGCGCGACCAGTCGCGGGCGTCGCGCGACTGGCCCCAGGCGGGGTGGGAGACGGCGAGGATCCCGGCCAGCAGCACGAAGGGGGCGAGGTGGGCGTGGCTGAGCAGCATTTGGCGGGATGCTAGCACGCGCTCCCGCGCGGGCAGGCGGCCGGCGGCCGTGCTAGCCTCGGCGGTTCATGGATGGCGCGGGGGGAGAGGTGTCGCCGCGGGCACGGCTGGCCGCGCTGTGGGCGGGCGAGGGCGGTGGCCAGGAGCTCGCGCGCGTCGCCTACCCGCTGATCCTCAGCCACCTCTCCTTCACGATCCAGGCTTTCGTCGACCGGCTGTTCCTCACCTGGTACTCGGCCGCGGCGGTGGCCGGGGCGGTCACGGGCCTGTTCGCCGTCTGGTCGGTGATCGCGCTGTTCACGGGGACGGGGGAGTACCTGACGACGTTCGTGGCCCAGTACCTCGGGGCCGGCCGCCCGGGCCGCATCGGGCCGGCGCTGTGGCAGGGCGTCTACTTCTCGCTCGCGGCCGGCGCGTTCGTCGCGGCGCTCGTGCCGCTCGCCGGGCCGGCCTTCTCGCTCGCAGGCCACGCGCCCGAGCTGCGGGCCTACGAGGTCGACTACGCGCAGGTGCTGCTGCTCGGCGCCTTCCCGATCGTGCTGATGGCGACGCTGTCGACCTTCTTCGCGGGGCGCGGGCAGACGCAGGCGATCCTGCGCGTCAACGTGCTGGCGACGCTCGTGAACGTGGTGTTCGACTACCTGTGGATCTTCGGCAGGGCCGGCTTCCCCGAGCTCGGCGTGCGGGGGGCCGCCCTCGCCACCGTCCTCTCGCAGGTCGTGGGGGCGCTCGCCTACGCCGGGCTGATCCTGGCGCCGCGCTTCCGCGCCGAGTACGGCACGCTGTCGGGCTGGCGGCCGGAGCCGGCGCTGATCGCGCGCCTGGTGCGCTTCGGCATGCCGACCGGCCTGCAGTACTCGCTCGAGGTGGCGGCTTTCGCGATCTTCATGGTGATCGTGGGGCGCATCGGCACGGCGGAGCTGGCGGCGAGCGGGATCGCGTTCAACCTCAACATGATCGTCTTCATGCCGATGGTGGGCCTCTCGATCGCGGTGTCCTCGCTCGTCGGCCGCCACCTCGGCGCCGAGCGGCCGGAGCGGGCCGAGCGGGTCGTCCGCACGGCGCTCGCGCTGAGCTTCGGCTACATGGCGCTGTGCGGCCTCGTCTACGTGTTCGGCGCCCCGCTGCTGCTCGCGCCCTACGCGGCCGGCGCGGACGCCGCGAGCTGGCCGCCGATCGCGGGCATCGCCACGGCGCTGCTGCGCTTCGTGGCGCTCTACTCGGTGTTAGTGCCGGCCTGGTTCGGCTGCGTCGTGCTCGGCGCCGGCGTCTACTTCGCCTGGTCCGTGGCGAGCGGCTACGTGCTGCTGCTGGGCCTGCTGATGCGGCGGCGCTTCCGGGCGGGGCACTGGAAGAGGATGCGGGTGATCGAGGCGCCCCGGCTCGAGGTCGAGACGAAGTCCGTGCAGCCGTGAGATCCTGAAGCGAACCGTCAGTCACGGGAGGTTGGACGCGTGCAAAGGGCCATGCTGACCCCGGCCGTCGTCGGTCTTGTCGTCTACCGCGTCAGCGGGGCGGCGGGGTCGCAGCCGGGCCGGCGGCCGCGCCGGCGCCGGTCGGCGGAGCCGCAGCCGGTGCGGCCGGCCGCGCCACGGTCTTCCCGGCCGCCTTCCTGCTCACCCTCCATCCCTGAGAGCGAACGATGAAGCGGAACCTCGAGCCGTACGACAACATCGTCGAGGTCGTCGGTTGGACGCCCCTCGTGCGGCTGCGCCGGATCGCCCGAGCCACCCGGACGCCCGTCTTCGGCAAGGCCGAGAACCTGAACCCGGGCGGCTCGGTCAAGGACCGGATCGGGCTCTCGATCATCGAGGGCGCCGAGCGGCGCGGCGAGCTGAAGCCGGGCGGGGTGATCGTCGAGGCCACGAGCGGCAACACGGGCATCGGCCTCGCGATCGCCGCCGCGATCAAGGGCTACCGCTGCATCTTCACGATCCCCGACAAGATGTCGAGCGAGAAGATCCGCCTGCTGCGCGCCTTCGGGGCCGAGGTGATCGTGGTGCCGACGGCGGTGCCGCCCGACCACCCGGAGTACTACATCCAGAAGGCGAAGACGATCGTGGCCCAGACGCCCGGAGCGATCTTCGCGAACCAGCACTTCAACGAGGACAACCCGGCGGCGCACTACCGCACGACCGGGCCCGAGATCTGGGAGCAGACGAAGGGGAAGATCACGCACTTCGTCTGCTCGCCGGGAACCGGCGGCACGGTCACCGGCGTGGGCCGCTACCTGAAGGAGCAGAACCCGAAGGTCCGGGTCGTCGCCGGCGACCCGGTGGGCTCGATCTACTCCGAGTACGCCCGTACGCACCAGAAGGGCGCGGGCGGGCCGTACAAGGTCGAGGGCATCGGCGGCGACAAGATCCCGAGCTCGCTCGACTTCGGCGTGGTGGACGAGTGGCTGACGGTGTCCGACGCGGACGCGTTCCGCACCGCGCGCCGCCTGACGCGCGAGGAGGGCATCTTCATCGGCGGCTCCGGGGGCCTCAACGTGCACGCGGCGCTCGACCTGGCCCGGCGCCTCGACGACCCCGAGGCCTGCGTCGTGACGATCCTGTGCGACACCGGCGAGCGCTACCTCTCGAAGCTGTACGACGACACCTGGATGCGCGAGAACCAGATGATGGAGGCCGAGCGCGTCACGGCCGGCCAGCTGCTCGGCCGCCACCCGGAGGAGCTGCCGCAGCTCGTGGCAGTAGGTCCGACTTCGAACGTGCGCCAGGCGCTGAACCTGCTGAGCACCTGGGGCCTGTCGCAGGTGCCCGTGGTGGACGGCAACGACTGCGTCGGCTCCGTGACCGAGGGCCTGATGGCGAGCGTCCTCGAGGACGCGCGGCTGCTCGACCGCCCGGTCTCGGAGGTGATGTCGGCGCCGTTCCCGGTCGTGGACGCCGACGTGCCGATCGACCGCCTGGTCTCGCTGCTGTCGAGGGAGACGCCGGCCGCGCTCGTGCGCGACGGCGGCCGGCTGGTCGGGATCGTCAACCGCTACGACGTGCTGCGCGAGGTGGCCGGGATCGGCTAGCGGACCTCCAGGCGGAAGTTCACCGTCAAGGTCATGATGGCGGGCACCGGCGCGCCGTTGAGGAGGGTGGGCGTGTAGCGCCACTGCATCACCGCCCGCAGCGCCTCGCCTTCGAGGTCGAGGTGCTCGCCGAACAGCACTTCCGCCGCGCACACGCCGCCCTCGGGGCCAACCGTGGCCTCCACGATGACGGCCCCCTGCCGCCGTTCGGCGATCGCGGCGCTCGGATAGTGCGGGCTCACGCTTCTCGTCTTGCTAGGGTCGCGCACCACGCCGCCCCTGCGCTCCGCGCGGCCGATCACGAGCGGGGGCGCGGGCTCGGCCGGCGGAGCGCAGGACGCGAAGTCCGCGTACACCGGGAGGACGAGCACGTCCGTCTCCCTCGGGCGGGCAGGCCTGTCCTGGGGCACCGCCGCCATGAGCAGCAGGGCTCGCGCAGCGGCCTCGCACGACCCCAGGTCCTTCAGCGGATGGAGGCCCGCCCCGGCGAGCGCCCCCTTCTCGTCGTGGCGGATCTCGAGCATGGCCCACGACGGCTGATCCGGCAGGCGACAGCCGGTCACGCTGAGCAGGTCCGCCATCAGTCCGGGGGTGAAGTCCGAGGCCGTGCGGACGCGGGCGGGAGGGTCGACCGGTACGTGCCCCGGCTTCGCCGCCGCCGCGAGCGCGGCGCGGCCGGCGTCCTGGGCGCGGCCGTGGGCTTTCAGGCGCTCGTCGAGCGCCGCCCTGTCCCGGAACAGCAGCTTCGCGTAGACGGCCTTCTCTGGCTCGCGAAGCTGGGCCAGCACGGCTGCGTCGGTCCGCAGCCGGTCCCGCTCCGTCTCCGGCAGCCCCTCCAGCAGCGCCGTGCGATCGACCGCCTTGCGCCCGAGCCTGCGTTGCAGCAACTCGAACGCGAACGCGGTGACCGCGTCGGGGGCGGTTGCCGCGACGGCCTCGGGAGCCGCAGAGAGGGCCGCCTCCGTAGACGGCTCCAGCTTGTTGCCCTGGTGCCGCGAGCGGAGGAGATGCCAGTACGTCGACTCGCGCACGCGCGCCGACTCGCTCGCGATCGCTCGAGCCAGGACGCTCGCGTCGGTCGCGAGAGGGGAGCGCACGGAGAGGATGGCTGTCCACGCCGCCGGATTCCCGAGGGCGACCGCCGCCGCCGCGGCCTCGGGCGCGCCTTCACGTCCCTCCCGGGTCGCCCAGATGAAGAACTCCCTCCAGTCCCACTCCTTGAGCTGGAGGCCGTCCAGTCGGGGCAGCAGCGCCAGCGCCTGCGGACCGCGGAGGGCGAGGCTGGTCGCGAGGGCGGGGTCGACGGCGCCCCCGAGGCGCTTCGCGGCCGCGAACATCGCGTCGTCGGCCGGCCCGGCGGTCAGCCAGCCGAGGGCCATCAGCTCCTCGCGGGCGGCCCACGGCTCCTTCTCGGCAGCGAGGGCCTCGACCAGAGCCGACACGAGCGGTGCAGCGCCGCTCACGCGGGCGACGCGCGCGGCCGCCGCGCGGGTCTGCGGGCGCGGGTCGGCGAGCGCCTCGCGACAGCGCGCGAGCTCGGCCGGGCCCATCTTGCCGGCCAGCAGAAGGGCCACGGCCCCCGGGGAGAGCGGTCGCCGGACTGGATCCAGCTGGTCAGCCGCAGCAGCGAAGGCAGTCGTCGCTGCCAGCGCGAGAGCGAGACCAGTGCCGATGCCCATCGCGAACCGTGCGCCCATCGAAACCACCGTGGCCCTGTCGTTCTCGAGCTTCAGCGCGCCGGCGTGGAGACGACCCGCGCGACCGCGGCCTTCCAGCCGGCGTAGAGCGCGTCGCGCCGCTCGCGCGACATCGTGGGCGTGAAGAGGCGGTCGCGCCGGCGCGTGCGCGCGAGCGTCTCGGCGTCCTTCCAGAAGCCCGTGCCGAGGCCGGCCAGGAAGGCGGCGCCGGCGGCCGTCGTCTCGACGAGCGCCGGGCGGTCGACGGGCACGCCGAGCAGGTCGGACTGGAACTGCATCAGGAAGTCGTTGGCGGAGGCGCCGCCGTCCACGCGCAGCTCGCGCAGCGGGACGCCCGACTCGTCGTTCATCGCGTCGATGACGTCGCGGCTCTGGTAGGCGAGGCTCTCGAGCGCGGCGCGGACGAGGTGCGCCCGCGAGGCCCCGCGTGTCAGGCCCAGGATGGCCCCGCGCGCCTCGGCGTCCCAGTACGGCGCGCCGAGGCCGACGAACGCCGGCACGAGGTAGACACCGGCCGTGTCGGGCACCGACTCCGCGATCGGGCCGGTCTCCGCGGCCGTGCGCACGAGGCCGAGCTCGTCGCGCAGCCACTGGATCGCGGCGCCGGCCACGAACACGGAGCCCTCGAGGGCGTAGGCGGCGCGGCCGCGCGCGTCGCAGCACAAGGTCGTCAGCAGGCCGCGCTTGCTGATCACCCGGCGGTCGCCCGTGTTGAGCACCAGGAACGCGCCGGTGCCGTAGGTGTTCTTGGCCATCCCGGCCTCGAAGCAGCCCTGGCCGAAGAGTGCCGCCTGCTGGTCGCCGGCGATGCCCGCGATCGGCACGCCGCCGGGCAGGTCGTCGACCGCCTCCGTCTCGCCGACGATGCCGCTGCTCGGCCGCACCTCGGGCAGCACCGAGGCCGGCACGCCGAGGATGCGCAGCAGCTCCGGGTCCCAGCGCCGCTCGTGGATGTCGAAGAGCAGCGTGCGCGAGGCGTTCGTCGGGTCGGTGACGTGGGCGCGCCCGCCGGTGAGACGGTCGACCAGCCAGGTGTCGATCGTGCCGAAGGCGATCTCACCCGCCTCCGCGCGCTCGCGCAGGGACGGGTCGCGCTCGAGCAGCCACGCGATCTTCGACCCGGAGAAGTAGGGGTCGAGCACGAGCCCGGTGCGCTCGTGGAACAGCGGCTCGTGGCCCTCGGCCTTGAGGCGGTTGCAGACCTCCGCCGTCTGCCGGCTCTGCCAGACGATCGCGCGGTGCACGGGCCGGCGGGTCGCGCGGTCCCACAGCACCGTGGTCTCGCGCTGGTTCGTGATCCCGATCGCCTTGAGCCCTCCGGGGCCGATCCCGGCCGCGGCCAGCGCCTGCTGCATCACCCGCAGACTGGTGTGCCAGATCTCGTCGGCGTCGTGCTCGACGTGGCCGGGGGCCGGGTAGTGCTGCGTGATCTCGGCGTAGGCGCGGCCGAGGACCTGGCCCTCGGGGCCGAAGACGATCGAGGTGGAGCCGGTGGTGCCCTGGTCGAGCGCGAGCACGGCGGAGTCGGGCTTTGTCATGGGCCGGGATTGTAGCCCCGGCCGCGCTCAGGGGCGCAGGGCGAAGGCCGCGTACAGGGCGAAGTCGGTCGTCGTGAGCTGGCTCAGCAGGTTCTCGGTGAAGCCCAGGTCGAGCCGCGCGCCGCCGCCGAGGTCGAGGCAGCCGGTCACGTTCAGCAGCCAGTGCGTGCCCGGGTAGCCTTCGATGTTCGCGACCAGGCGCGTGGCGGCGTTCGTCTCCGCGACGAGGCCGAGGCGCCGCCAGGGCCGCCACTCGAGGGCCAGGAAGCCGTGGAAGCGCGTCCGCTCGTACTCGATCGCGCGCACCGGTCCGGGCGACTGGGTCGTGACCCCGGCGCCCGCGTAGAGGTCGAAGCGGCGGCCCAGGGGCGAGCCGAGCACGAGTTGCGCGGCCGCGCCCGGACCCTGGCCGTCGAAGGGGCCCGTGGCGGTGGGCAGGGAGACCCGGGTGACGAGGGCGAAGGAGGGTTCGCCGCGGCCGCCCTCGGCGAAGCGCCAGCGCGACTCGAGCTCCACGTCGCCGATCCCGGCGCCGGTCGCGTCGTTCCAGGAGAAGGCGCCTCCCGCCGTGGTGCGGCCCTCGAGGCGAAAGGCGTTCCTGAGGAAGCTGGGGCGATCGCCGTTCGGGAAGCCGAGGCGGTGCCAGGCGTCGATCAGGCCGTCGAGCGTGCCGCCGCCCCGCCAGCGGAGAGGGACGCGCAGGCCGACGTCGAGCCGCGGGCCGAGGCCGCGTCGGGCGGTCGCGCCGAGCGTGAAGGTCTCGCCGTCGATCAGGAAGCGGCGCTCTCCGGGCGCCTCGCCCTTCGCGTCCTGGTTCCAGGCGAACGAGTTGGACCAGAGCGTCGTGACGCCGAAGCTCCAGCGGCCGGCCGTCGTGGTGGCGGG
>JBGASI010000188.1:0-8223 GCA_044229815.1 Vicinamibacteria bacterium
GTGGCGGCCGACGGGAGCCTCGATCGCAGGGCGCTGGGCGCGATCGTCTTCGCCGACCCCGCGGCGCGGGCGCGACTGGAGGCGCTCGTCCATCCGCACGTGCGCAGCGAGGAGCGTCGCCTGGCGGGGCTGCTCGAGGCGCAGGGGCATGTGCTGGCGGTCAGCGAGGGCGCGCTGCTGGTCGAGGCGGGCGCCCACCTGCGCTTCGACCGGCTGCTGGTCGTGCACTGCCCGGCGCAGGAGCAGCTGCGGCGGCTGATGAGCCGCGACGGCCTGGCCGAGGCGGCCGCGCGAGAGCGCCTGGCCGCGCAGATGCCGGTCGAGGAGAAGCGGCGTTACGCGCACCTGCTCGTCGACAGCACCGGCACGCTCGCGCAGACGGAGGCACAGGCGGATCGCGTCGCGGACGAGCTCCTCGCGCTCGCGGCGCGGCCGGAGCCCCGCGTTCCGCTGCGCCGGGAGTCCGTGCTCGGCGTGCTCGCCAGCGGCGGCCTCGGAGGGCCGCGCGGTCTCGGCGCGGCCGGACTGCTCGGCGGCGGGCAGCAGGCCGGGGGAATCGAGCTGGTCCGCCTGGCCCGCCGGCTCGCACCGCCGTTCTCCGGGCCGTGGTACCGCGCCGCGCGCGCCGGCGAGGGCGCTCCGTGGCCCGAGGCGCTGGCGCCGGCGCTGGCGCTGTGGGCCGCGGCGCGACGCCTGGACGAGGAGTGGCTCGCGTCGGCGGCGGCCTCGCTGGCGCGGCTGACGCACGCCGAGGCCGAGGCCGTCGCCGGAGCGGTGCTGGCGGCGCTCGCCTCCTACGACGCCGCCCGCGGCGAACCGCTGGCGGGGCTGCCCGGGCGACTGGCCCGCAGGGCGGTGATCGCGACGCGCTGGGGTGGCAGCGCGCCGCCGGAGCGCGTGGCGCGGGCCGTGGAGGCCGCCGCCGCCGCCGCCGATCCCGGTTCGGCCGCGCGCCTGGCCGGGGCCGCGGCGGCGGAGCCAGCCTTCGCCGCGGCGCTGGCGGGCCTGGCGCGAGGCGCCTCGGCGGCCGGGGCCGAACGGGAGGAGATCGAGCTGGCCCGGAGCCTGGCGGGCTGATCGCCTAGTCCCGGCCCGCCTCGGGCCCGACCCGCTCCTCGACGAAGGTGTTCCATTCGTGGCAGTGCGGGCAGCGCCACAGCATGTCGTCCGCCCGGTAGCGGCAGACGGTGCAGATGTGGGGGTCGACGTACAGGGCCGACTTCTCGACGGTGGCGACGTAGCGCAGCTCGTCGGGGCCGAGCGTGCCGAGCGCGCGCAGCGTGCGCCAGACCTCGAGGTGGACGAGCAGCAGGTGGGGGTTCGAGTCCAGCGCGCGCAGCAGCAGACCGAGCGCCTCGCCGGACCGGCCCTCGTCCCGCAGGTGGCGCGCGAGCGCCAGGCGCGCCCGCCAGTCCCGCGGGTCCTGCGAGACGAGCCGCTCGCACAGGACCACGAAGCGGGACGGCTCCCCGGCCGCGGCGTAGGCCTGCTTCAGCGGGGCGAAGGCCAGGTAGGCGCGCTCCGGTGCCGCGGCGATCGCGTCCTCGAGGATCGAGGCGGCGCGGCGCGGGTCGCGCGCCGCCCACAGCTCGGCGAGCGCGAGGTGCGCGGGAAACACCCGGCGGTCCAGCGAGAGCGCGGTGCGGAAGGCCTCCTCGGCGGCGTCGGGTCGGCCCGAGCGCAGGGCCTCCTTGCCCATCTCCGTCTGCAGGAAGCCGAGCACGAGGCCGTCGTGGGACTTGCGCAGGCGGGCGAGCCTCGTCTGCGCCTCGTAGGCGTCGCGCCACTGGCGCTGCTCCTCGTGCAGCTTCTGCTGGCCGGCGAGCGCGTGCAGGTTCTTGGGGTCCACGTCGAGGGCGTCGGCGTAGGACTGGGCGGCGCGGTCGAGGAAGCCCGCCTTGCGGTAGTCGGTGCCGAGGCTGGCGAGGGCGTGCGCGCGCTCGGCGCGCGTGAGGTCCCTGCGCGCGAGCAGGCCGCGGTGCATCTCGATCGCCCGCTCGACCTTGCCGACCTCGCGGTACAGGTGGCTCTGGACCTGCTGGACCTCGACCGCCTCGGGGTGGTCGCGCAGCACCTTGCCCAGCTCGTGGATCGCCGTGTCGAGCTGGCCGGTGGCGAGGCAGTGCAGGCCCTCGATGTAGTGCGGCGAGGAGCGGAACCCCGGCCGTTCCCGCTCCTCCGCCCGCCGCCGGCTCGCGGCCCAGGCGCGCCCGGCGAGCAGGCCGGCCGCGGTGGCGACCAGGACCGCGACGAGCGCCGTGTCGGTCATCGGCTGCGCGGCCCCGCCCCCGTCACCGGGGCAGGCTCGCCCCGTGCCCCGGCACGACGCGCTCCCAGTCTCCCCGCGCGCGCAGCATCGCCTCGATGAACTCGCGCAGGCAGCCCCGGCCGCCGGCCGCCTCGGTGACCATGAACGCCTGGAGGCGCACCTCGAGCGGCGCGTCGGCGGGCGCCGCCGACAGGCCCACCTCGGTCAGCACGGGCAGGTCGTTGACGTCGTCGCCGATGTAGGCGACCTCCTCGGCGCGCAGCTCCTGCTCGGCCAGGATCTCGACGAGCGCGGCGCCCTTGTCCTGGACGCCCTGGCGCACGACGCTCATCCCGAGCTCGGCCGCGCGGCGGCTCACGGCCTCGGAGGAGCGTCCGCTGAGGATGCCGACGCGCAGGCCGGCGCGCCGGGCGAGCACGATGCCCAGGCCGTCCCGGATGTTGAAGGCCCGCGCCTCGCCGCCGTCGGGCAGCAGCAGCACCGTGCCGTCCGTCATCACGCCGTCGACGTCCGTGAGCAGGAGCTTGAGAGCGCGGCAGCGGGCGGCGAGCGGCTCGTCGGTCATGGGCTAGATCATCTCCGTCTTCCACAGGTCGTGCAGGTGCAGCACGCCCTCGACGCGGCCCTCGGCGTCGACCACCAGCAGGGACGTGATCTTGCGCGACTCGAGGACGTCGAGGGCCTTCGTGGCGAGCTCGCGGCGGCCGACCAGCGTGGGGGTCCGGGTCATGCACTCCTCGGCCCGGCGGTCGAAGACCGTGTAGCCGTGGCGCTCCATCTGGCGCCGCAGGTCGCCGTCCGAGATGAGGCCGAGCAGCCTGCCGTCCGCGGCCGTGACCGTCGTGAGCCCGAGGCGCTTGCGCGTCATCTCGAACAGCACGTCCTTCATCGGGGCATCGGGGCCCACCCGCGGGACCTCGTCGCCCGTGTGCATCAGGTCCTCGACCCGCAGCAGCTGCTTGCCCAGCCGGCCGCCCGGGTGCAGCACCGCGAAGTCCTCGACCGTGAAGCCGCGCCGCTCGAGCAACGCCATGCTGAGCGCGTCGCCCATCGCCAGCGCCGCGGTCGTGGAGGCGGTGGGCGCGAGGCCGAGCGGGCAGGCCTCGGTGCGGATCGAGACGTCGAGGTGCACGTCCGCGGCCTGCGCCAGCGGCGAGCGCGGGTTGCCCGTCAGGGCGACCACGGGAGAGCCGAGGCGCTTCAACCAGGGGACGAGGGCGAGGATCTCCTCGGTGTCGCCGCTGTTCGAGACCGCGACCAGGACGTCGCCCTTGACGATGCGGCCGAGGTCGCCGTGGATCGCCTCCGCCGGGTGGAGGAACAGCGACGGGCTGCCCGTCGAGGCGAGCGTCGCCGAGATCTTCTGCGCGATGATCCCGCTCTTGCCCATGCCGGTCGCGACGACGCGCCCGCTGCACGAGAACAGCGTCTCGACCGCGCGGTCGAAGGTCTCGTCGAGGCGCGGGATCAGCTCGCGGATGGCCTCCGACTCGATCTCCAGCACCTTGCGTGCGGTGGCGCGCGACATCGGGTCCATCGTAGCTCAGCGTGGCCCGCAGGGGGCCCGGCGGTCGCGGCTCCAGACGGCGAGCGACTCGCGCTCGCCGGTGACGGTGAGCTTCGGGCGGTAGCGGCCGGCCGCGCCGAGCCAGCCCTCGGGGAGGGCGGCGGGCAGCACGACGTGGGCCGGGCAGATCTCCTCGAGGATCGCGCGCCTGTCCTCCGGAGGCGTCGCCGGGTCGTAGAAGCGCGCGGCGGTCGCCTCGCGCGCGGTCGCGTCCGGGGCCGCGGCGTGCGAGAGGTACGGCCAGCAGGCGGTCAGCCCGCCCGCGTAGAGGCCGATGTCCGCCGGCGCCAGCAGCAGGTCGCCCGGCCGGCACGAGCCGGCGAGCGAGCGGGTGAGCTGCCAGCGGGTGAGCGAGGCGTAGGCGCTCGGGATGGGAGCCGTGCACAGCCAGGCCACGAAGACGGCGGTGCCGGCCAGCAGCGGCACCGCCAGCTCGAGTCCGCCGCGGCGCAGCCGGCCCAGCCCCAGCGCCGCGAGCGCGAGGAGCGGCAGGCCGAGGCCGACCATGAACTGGAGCGAGAAGGAGACCGGGCGCAGCGCGACGAGGCCGCCGGCGAGCGCGGCCCAGATCGCCAGGCGCGAGAGGTGCGCGCGTGCCAGGGCCGTGGCGCCGCGCCAGGCGCCGCCGGCGGTCAGGGCGAGCGCGAGGGCCGGCCCGAAGGCGATCAGCGCCTCGAGGGCCGAGGGCGCGAGCGCCCCGTAGCGGGGGCTCGAGAAGACCTTGAAGCCGGGGGCCAGCAGGAAGAGCCACGCCGAGTACGCGAGCACCGGCACGAGGGCGAGCACCGGCAGCAGCCGCCGCGGCCAGTCGCGCGCGGGCGCCAGCAGCAGCACCGCGAGGCCCTCGATGCCGGCGAGCAGGAGAGCGTCGTAGGGCCGCGCCAGCCCGAGGACGGTCCCCAGCGCGACGCCGAGGCGAGGCCGTCCGTCGGCGAAGGCGGCCACCGCCGCCGCCAGCAGCGCCGTGCCGACCACGAAGTGGGGATTCGCGAGCGCCTCGACGAACGGGAAGGCGCCGGTTCGCACGTCGAAGGCCCGCGCGCCGTCGAGCCGGTGGAGGGCGACCAGAAGGCCGCCCAGTCCGCCGCCCGTGAACACCAGCAGCAGGCCGGCGAGCCGCCGCGGCGGCTCGAGGCCGCCGCGCACGAGCAGGCGGTCGCTGGCCGCGACCAGAAGGGCGAGGGCCGCGAGGCCGACGACGCGGTAAGCGAGCAGCAGCCTGCCGCCGAGCAGGGCGGCGAGCCAGCCCACCGCCAGCCACTCGACGTTGAGGAGGGCGGCCGGCAGGCCCGGGGGCGCGAGCTTGCTGCGCAGCAGCAGCGCGCCGCGCTGCGCCTGCTCGGCGTGGCCGAGGTAGTTGTAGAAGTCGTCGACGAAGTAGAAGGTGCCGACGAAGACCGTGCCCCGCGGCGGCGCGGCGGCGGCCCGCAGCGCGAGCGAGGCTGACAGCGCGGCCAGCAGCAGCCAGACCAGCAGCACCGGCCGCGCGGGTCTCACCTCACGGGCGCCCGTGCGCCGCCTGCTGCACCCGCAGGAGCCGCGTCAGCAGGGCGCGCAGGCGGCCCAGGCGGTACGCGTTCGGGCCGTCGGAGAGGGCGCGCGCCGGGTTCTCGTGGACCTCCATGAACAGGCCGCCGACGCCGGCGGCCACTCCCGCCGGCCCGAGCGTGTCGATGAAGTGGGCGTCGCCCCCGGAGCGGTCGCCGAGGCCGCCGGGCTTCTGCACGCTGTGCGTCACGTCGAAGACGACCGGGAAGCCGAACGAGCGCAGGACCGGGAAGCTGCGCATGTCGACCACGAGGTTGTTGTAGCCGAAGGTGAAGCCGCGCTCGGTGACCATGACCCGGCGGTTGCCGGTCGAGGCCGCCTTCTCGAGCACCGCCTTCATGTCCCACGGCGCCATGAACTGGCCCTTCTTCACGTTCACGATGCGTCCCGTGGCGGCCGCCGCGCAGACGAGGTCGGTCTGGCGGCAGAGGAAGGCCGGGATCTGCAGCACGTCCGCGACCGCGGCCGCCCGCTCGACCTGGGCCACCTCGTGCACGTCGGTCAGGATCGGGACCCCGTGGCGCTCGCGCACCGAGGCCAGGATCTCGAGCCCGCGCTCCATGCCCGGCCCGCGGTAGGAGCCGAGGCTCGAGCGGTTGGCCTTGTCGTAGCTGGCCTTGAACACGTAGGGGATCCCGAGCGCGTCGGTGATCGCCTTGACCCGCGCGGCGATCCGGTGCGGGTGGCCGGGGCTCTCGATCACGCAGGGGCCGGCGATCAGGAACAGCCGGTCGCGGCGCGTCAGCGCGCGCCACAGCCCCTCGGTCTTCAGCAGCGAGGGCTCGCTCACGGCTCGACCGCCGCGGGGGTGACGTCCGCCGGCCGGGTCTCGCGCAGGCGGCGGTTGTCGACGCTCGCGCGGACGAAGTCGCGGAACAGCGGGTGGGGCACGAGCGGAGTGGACTTGAACTCCGGGTGGTACTGGACGGCGACGTACCACGGGTGGTCCGGCAGCTCGGCGATCTCCACGAACTTGCCGTCCGGCGTCTTGCCCGAGACGACGAGGCCGTGCTCCTCGACCGTCTTCAGGTAGGCCTGGTTGAACTCGTAGCGGTGGCGGTGGCGCTCGCGGATCTCGCTCGCGCCGCCGTAGATCGCGGCAGCCCGCGAGCCGGGCTTGAGCAGGCACGGATAGGAGCCGAGGCGCATCGTGCCGCCGAGGTCCTCGACGCCGAGCAGATCCTGCAGCTTGTAGATGATCTTCTGCGGCGCGTCGGGGTCGACCTCGGTCGAGTTGGCGCCGGCGAGCCCGCAGACGTTGCGCGCGAACTCGGTCACCGCCCACTGGAAGCCGTAGCAGATCCCGAAGTAGGGCGTGCCGGTCGTGCGCGCGTACTCCGCCGCGGCGATCATGCCGCCCGTGCCGCGGCTGCCGAAGCCGCCCGGGACCAGGATGCCGTCGACGCCCCCGAGCTTGGCGGCCGCGTTCGTGCTGTCGAGCTCGTCGGACTCGACCCAGCGCCGCACCACCTTCACCTGGTTGCCGAAGCCGCCGTGCGAGAGCGCCTCGTTCAGGCTCTTGTAGGAGTCCTCGAACGTGACGTACTTGCCGACGATCCCGATCACCACCTCGCCCCGCGGGTTCTTGATCCGCGCGACCAGCTCCTCCCAGGCCCTCATGTCGCGGCCGGCGCTGTCCAGCTTGAGCGCCTTCAGCACGATCTCGTCGAGGCCCTCCTGCGAGAGCACCAGCGGGACCTCGTAGATCGTCTCGACGTCCTTGGCCGTGATCACCGCCTCCTCGGGGACGTCGCAGAACAGGGCCAGCTTGGCCTTGAGGTCCTGCGACAGGAAGCGGTCGGTGCGGCACAGCAGCACCTGGGGCGAGATGCCGATCGCCCGCAGCTCGCGCACGCTGTGCTGCATCGGCTTGGTCTTCAGCTCGTGCGCGGTGGCGATGTAGGGCACGAGCGCGAGGTGGACGAAGATGGCGTTGTCGCGGCCCACGTCCTGGCGGAACTGGCGCACCGCCTCGAGGAACGGCAGGCCCTCGATGTCGCCGACCGTGCCGCCGATCTCCACGATCACCACGTCGGCGTCCTTCGCCACCGCGCGGATCGAGGCCTTGATCTCGTCGGTGATGTGCGGGATCACCTGCACCGTGCGGCCGAGGTAGTCGCCGCGGCGCTCCTTCGCGATCACGGAGCCGTAGATCTTGCCCGTGGTGATGTTCGAGGCCTTCGAGGTCTCGCAGCGCGTGAAGCGCTCGTAGTGGCCGAGGTCGAGGTCGGTCTCGGCCCCGTCCTCGGTCACGTAGACCTCGCCGTGCTGGTACGGGCTCATCGTGCCCGGGTCCACGTTGAGGTAGGGGTCGCATTTCATCATGGCGACCTTGAAACCGTGACCCTCGAGCAGGGCGCCGATCGAGGCCGAGGCGAGGCCCTTGCCGAGCGACGAGACCACCCCGCCGGTCACGAAGATGTACTTGGTCAATCCATCCTTCCCTTCTCGGGACCGAGCAGGAGCCGCACGCGCTCGAGGTCCTCGGGAGTGTCGACGGCCACGCCGCCCTCGCCGTCCACCGGGACCACGCGGATGCGCAGGCCGTGGTGGAGGGCGCGCAGCTGTTCGAGTCCCTCGGCCGCCTCGAGCGGCGCCTTGGGCAGAGACGCGAAGCGCAGCAGCGCCTCGCGCCGGTAGGCGTAGAGGCCGACGTGTTTGCGCGCGAGCCCGAGCGCGATCGCCTCCTCGGCGGAGGCCCTGGGGTCCGCCTCGGCGCCGCGCCGCACGTGGGGGATCGGCGCGCGCGAGAAGTAGAGCGCGTCGCCGCGGGCGTTCGCCACCACCTTGACCACCGACGACGAGAGCATCTCGTCGGCGGAGCGCAATGGCAGCGACA
>JBGASI010000189.1:0-8196 GCA_044229815.1 Vicinamibacteria bacterium
CCTGAAGTCCACGCCGACGCCGGTGCTGTAGATGCGAGTGGCCGTGATGACGCCGTCGAGGGGAGTGAGCGTGACCTTGTGGCCCTGGCCGACGGAATCCCCGGGCTGGCTGTCGAACACGAGGAGGGTCTTGTAAGGATCGTCGTTCAGGATCGTTGCCACGCCCGGCGCAAAGGCCAGCGGAGCCCCCTGCGGGTTCTCGAGGACCAGCGAGAGAGTCTCGTCGTCCTCGATCTCGTCGTCGCCGATCACGGCGATCGGCACCGCGACCGCCGTCTGGCCCGCCGGAATGACGAGCGTGCCTGAAGTGGCGACGTAGTCGACACCCGCCGTCGCCGTGCCGTCCTCGGTGCGGTAGTGGACGCTGACCGGCGAGGCGACCGGCGCAGACAGAGAGACCACCATCCCGAGGGTGCTCGTCCCGGCGTCCCCTTCATAGGCCGACGTGCGGCTCGCCGAGAGGCGGGGGCCGAGCGGCACCGCGGACTCGTAGCGCACCGAGCCAAACAGCGCGGGCGCTGCTCCTTCGCAGTGCTGCTCGAAGTCCGCGGCGAACCGCTGCAGCTGGCCAAGCCCGTCGTAGACGGCCTCGAGCACGATGAAGCGGCCCGTGACGGCGCCGCACCATCGCCCTTCTCCCTGGACGTTCAGGCCGGGGCGAGGCGAGGATGCGAATCGGAACTTGGTGGCGTCTTCGTAGATCCCCGGCACGAGCGGGTCTGGACTGGCGGCGGAGAAATCGAGATTCCAGCGGCCGCCAGGGCTGAAGGCGACGTTGACGCCGCCGATCCCGGCGTAACCGGAGACGATGATCGCGCCGTCGGCCGGTGTGAGCGTGAACCGCTGCCCATCTCCGACGTAGTCCCCGGGCTGGCTGTCGAAGAGGAGGAACGTCGCGGGCTGCTGCGCTTCGGCTGCCACGGTCGCCGCCAGGCACAGCAGTGCGCACAGTGCCGAACCCTTCCACGCCGTGACGATGCACCTCATGGCGTCCACCCTCACTGGAAGTAGCCGTTCACGTCCACGATCACGTGCGCCGTCCCGGACGGCGCGCAGCGCACGGCGATCTGCCCGCCCGAGCTGAGCGGGGCGATGGCGTCGTTCGCCCGCGTCTGTCCGGCGGCGTAGTTCAGGCTCGACACGAGCGGCGCCGGAGCGCCCGACGAGAAGAGCCGCAGGTTCCCCTGGGTCGACGGCTCGGTCACCGTCACGTTGAGCGAGACGGCCTTGGCCCCTGACGGGACGCCGCAGGCCCCGGCGAGCGTGAAGTCGCGATCGCCGCCGCAGGTGAGCGGCGCGCCGCCGGTGGGCCCGGCGAGTTCCCTCGTGTCGACGGCCCGGCACGGGTTGACGGTGTAGAAACTGACGGCGGAAGTGCTCGTCAGCCGGCTCGCCGCGGCGCTGGCCATGACGAGGCCCACGCCGGAGTCCCGGTCCCGCCCGACAGGTGAGACGTCGAGGGCCGTCGCGAACAGGGCGGTCAGCGCCTGTCCACCCGAGGGGTGGTTGGGGGCCGACTTCAGGAGCGCCGCGATGGCGGCCGCGTGGGGAGCGGCGGCGGAGGTGCCGCAGAACGGGCTGAAGCCGGGCGTCGTGGTGGAGACACAGTCGGCGGCGGTGATGTCCGGCTTGCGGATGTCCCGTCCCCCGCCCGTGCCGAAGAGGACGTTGCCGGGCGTGATCGCGCTCCCGTCCGGCAGATAGAAGAGCTTCCGCGGGCCGTCCGAGCTGTAGGTCTCGACCGGGTTCGCCGCGCCGCCGGTGAAGGCGCCGCCGCTCGCGCTGCTGACGTTGGCTGCAGCGACGGAGATCGTGTTCTCGCCGCCGTTGTGGCCGAAGATCGCCCCGCGCGTGGCGATCGCGAGGCGCCCGCGGTTCGTGTCGATGCGCAGGGCGCGGTCGGCGCCGGAGTACTTCGCCACCACGATCTGTTCGCCCGCGGCGGCGGGGTAGAGCCCCTCGAACGGATCCTGTGTGCCGTCCTGCGTCATCGCCGAGTAGTCGAGGAGCCTCAGGAAGGAGGGGTCGAACAGGAAGAGGTCGTAGTCGTTGGCCGATCCCGCGAGCGGATCCGACCACTTCAGCGTGATGTAGCCGGTCCCTGCGGTGACGTTGTCGGCGGGCGGCGTCCCGGGGCACGCCTGGCCGTCGAAGCCATGTATGGGTGCCCCTCCAAGGGTCCAGCAGGTGGGGAAGAAGTCCCCCTCCCACGTGCCGGAGGTGCCCGCATTGAATCGCCCCGAGTTGCCGGCCGAGCTGAAGAAGAGCGCACCGCCGGCCGTCACGGCGTTCACGGCTTGCGCGATCACCCCGTCCTGGAACGCCCCCTCGTTCAGGTACGTCACGTCGTCCACGATGACGTCGCAGCCGTAGGTGTTCTTCAGGGCCAGGATGTTCGCGGCGAAGGCCGCGGCCCCGTTGAACGCCGACGCGAAGAAGAGCTGCGCCCCCGGCGCGAGGTCGTGCACGATCTCGAGCATCGCCGTGCCTTCGTCACCGCTGCCTTCCTGCCCCGGCATCACCGTGAGACAGGCCCCTGCCCCCGGCGTCGGCGCGCACGTCGGCGGCAGGTCGCCCGTGGCCTGCCGGTCGCCGAGGCTGTCGACGCCGTCCGAGAGGACGCCCACCTTCACGCCAGTCCCGTTGAGGCCGAAGGCGCTCCGCGCTGAGGCCGCCGCGTGCGCGACATCGCCCTGCGAGCTCAGGGTGCCCGTGTTCACGAGGAACGCCTGCTGCGGGCCGATGTGGCGCACCTCGGGCAGGGCGGCGAGCGTCTCGACCTCGCGGATCGGGAGCCGGGCCCGCACGGCGCCGAAGGCGGGTTGCGCGTTGAGGACCTTGCCCCCCAGCCCGGCGATCGCCTGCAGGAGGCCGTCCGTCACCTCGGCCCGGACGTCGACGACGGCCATCCCGCCCTTGTCCACGCGGGCCCGCTTCGCGATCCGTCCGAGCAGCGCAGTCTCCTGCTCCATTCCCTGGACCATTGCCAGCCCACGGCTCTGTCGGCCGGCGTAGAGGAGGCCCGTCTCGAGCTTTCTCTGGGCGGGCGTCCAGGCGGCCTTGTCGGCGTAGATCGCCCGGACCTGGCGCTGTACCCGCTCGCTCAGCTCCTGGCCGGCGCTCGGGCTGCCCCCCGCGAGCGCTCCCAGAAGACAGGTCACGACGGCGAGCGTCCGAGGCCGGATGGGTTGCCTTGTCATGGGGCCTCCTCAGCGCACCCGCGCGAAACGCGCCCGCCAGGCGATCTCGCCGGAGGAGGTCGGGCGGCAGCCGGAGACGGCGAGCGCGCCCTCCCGCCGCACCGGCAGCGCCGGCGCTCCGTCGCACTGCAGGCTGGCGAGCCGCCACGACTCTCCCTCGGTCAGGAAGATCTCGTACGGCTCGCCGCCGACCGCGACGCTGCGGCCGGAGAGCACACCGTCCTTCCACGCCATGTCGACGAGGTCCACGCCGCCTCCGGTGATGTGACGGCTGGTCGCGACCAGCTGCGGGTGGGGGAGCCGCTCGCGGATCACGAAGGCCTGCGAGTTGAACTTCGGCGGCAGCGCGCCCGGCGCGAAGGAGTCCGTCTCGGGGGCCTGGAACCGGCGCTCCCAGAACTCGAAGACGAGGTAGCGCTTCTTCAGGTCGAGCCCGAGGTCCTCCCAGCGGATCCTCTCGGAGCCGCCGCCGGTGCGGCCAAGCACCACCCAGGACTCGAAGGGCCGGTGGAGCTCGAGCAGGTAGAGGTGGACGCTCGGCGTGAGCCCGGCGTCGAACGGCTTCGGGTCGCGGCCGCTCACCTCGGCGTCCACGCGCCACAGCTGCGACGAGCGCGATGGGTCGACGTCGTAGAGCTGGCCGGGCACGGTCACGAGCACCGGCGCCGCGCGCCGCGCCGGCTCCACGAAGGCGGTGCGGTAGCGCTCCGGCTTGTCGGTGAGCATGAAGAGCGAGCCGGTGAGCGACGTCACCATCGTCGAGCGCCAGGCTTCCTTCGCGCTGAGCTCGATGTGGTCGGGATCGTTGCGCCAGACCACGTTGTTGAACGAGTTGTACTGGGCGAGCCCGGCGTAGGAGAAGCCGTCGGTGCCGATCCGGCAGCCGTCGACGAGGCCGACCAGCTCCGGCCGCGCGCCCCAGCAGGCGAGCAGGAACGGCTCGCGGCCGATCTCGTCCCGGACGGCCGCCACGTAGCGGCGCAAGGCGTCGCCCGGGGCGAGGCCCTTCTTCTCGAAGTGGCCGCGGTAGGAGTTGTAGCCCTCGTAGCGCAGGTGGCGCAGCGCATCGAGCTTGAAGTACTCCCACTTCATGCCGCGCAGGCCCGCGTAGATGGGCCGAACGAGGGCCTCGAGCGCGCCGGGCGCGCTGGCGTCCACGACGTGGTCGATCCAGTTGCCACGCGCCACCTCGCCCGCGGCGTCCTGGACGAACCAGTCCCTGTGCTGGCGCGCGTAGTCGGCCTGGTTGAAGGCGGCGTTCGTCCAGATCCCGGGCGTGAGCCCCTTCCCACGGATGTAGGAGGCGGTGGCAGCGAGGCCGTCCGGGAACTTCGCGTTCGGCTCGAGCCACAGCTCCGGCAGGCCCGAGCCGCGCTGGTAGCCGTCGTCGATCTGCAGGTACTCGTAGCCGTACGGCCCGAGCACCTCGGACATCACGTCGGCCGCTCGGCGCACGTCCCCTTCCGTGACCTTGTCGAAGAAGGCGAACCAGCTGCACCAGCCGACGACCGGCCGCGACCAGGCGGCGTAGGTCCAGGGCTCGAAGAACCGCAGGCCCCGGTGCATCTGGTAGAAGCGCGGGCGGAAGCGCAGGACGATCTCGCCGCCGCGCGCCTCGAGCCGGAAGCTGCGCCCGCCGCCCGACTCGGGAAGCGGCGTCACCGTGACAGCGGTGTGCGGGCGGTCGTCCACCGAGAGCACCCAGTCGCGGCGCCGATCGTAGACGGCCTGGTTGAGGAGGCTGCGGCCGAGGCCCGAGCTGTGCCGGACCAGCGGGAGCGCGCGGGTCGCGCGATCGCTCTCGCAGGGGAAGGCCTCGACGCTCGCGCTCACCGTGCCGGCGAGCTCGACGTCGCCTTCGCCCTTCCCGGCGAAGAGGGCCAGCACCTGGTCGACACTGCCGTCGCGGGTCACGACGCCCGGCACCACGCGCAGAGCCCCTCGCTTGCCGATGTGGCCGTCGAAGAGCGTCGCGCCGTCGTAGCGGACCACGACGTGGTCGCCCTCGACGCGGATGTCGGCGGGCGCGTTGGGCGGGGCCGCCTCGGCGAAGAGGCCGCATGGCAGCGAGGCCAGCAGGACGACGGTGAGCAGCACCGGGCGTGTCATGGCCACCCTCCCTGGAGCGCGTCCATTCTAGGCCCGGCCCGGACGCGATAGGAGGTGCTCGCCGGGCTAAGATTCCGTCGTGAGCCCCACTCCAGGAGACGGCGAGGCCGATCCGCCCACGCGGATCGGCAGCTACCGCATCGAACGACGCCTCGGCGCCGGCGGCATGGGCGCCGTCTACCGCGCCTACGACGAGGCGCTGGAGCGGCCGGTGGCCGTCAAGCGGCTGCTCCCGGGCGCCGTCGACCCGAAGCGGGCGCTGCGTTTCCGGCGCGAGGCGCGGCTCGCGGCCCGCCTGAACCATCCGTCGATCGTCCACATCTACGAGATCGTGGAGACGGAGGCGGGCGACTGGATCGTCATGGAGCTGGTCGAGGGAAAGACGCTCGACCGCATGCTGCGCGACGCCCAGCTGGACCTGACGAGCGCCGTGCGGCTCGCCCGGGAGATCGCGCAGGGCCTCTCCGAGGCGCACGCGCAGGGGATCGTGCACCGCGATCTCAAGGCGTCGAACGTCATGGTCACCGCCGCGGGGCGGGCCAAGATCCTCGACTTCGGCCTGGCCAAGAGCTACGGCGACGACAGCGAGCAGGGCATCTCCGCCGCGGGGACCGTCGTCGGCACCTACCACGCGATGTCGCCGGAACAGGCGCAGGGGCTGGCCGTCGACCACCGCTCCGACCTGTTCTCGTTCGGGTCGCTGCTTTACGAGATGCTCACGGGTCTGTCGCCCTTCTACGCGGCGACGCCGGTCGAGACGCTCGCCCGGGTCTGCGCGTACGAGCCGGAGTCGATCCGCGTGCTCCAGCCCGCCGTGCCGCAGGAGCTCGCGGAGCTGACCCACCGCCTGATCAGCAAGTCGCCGGCCGAGCGCCCGCAGAACGGCGGGGACGTGGTGGCACTGCTGGAGCGGATCGAGCGCTCCGGCCCGTCGGGGCGGATCCCGCGCGCCGCGACGGGCGACGGGGTGGCGACGAGCGACACGACCCGGGCCGGCATCCGGGCCCCCGGGGCCGCGCGCTCGGCCAGCCCGCCCCCGCTGACCAGCAGCGAGCGGCGCCAGATGACCGTGCTGTGCTGCGAGATGGTCGACGCGGCCCGCCCCGGCACCGACTCCCCGCAACCGCTCGATCCCGAGCGGCTCTACGACCTCATGCTGCAGCTCCGGCCGCTGGCGCACGGCGTGGCGCAGCGCTACGAGGGCACGCTCGGCAGCGTGGTGGGCCACCGCCTCCTCGTCTACTTCGGGTTCCCGCAGGCGCACGAGGACGACGCCAGGCGTGCCGTGCGCGCCGCCCTCGACCTCGTGTCCGAAGCCGGCGAGCCACTGGCCGGCTCGAGCCGGGAGCGGGTTCGGACGGCCGTGCGGGTCGGCATCCACACCGGGCCGGCGGTGGTGTCGACCAGCCCGAACAACCCCGAGCCGGTCGTGCTCGGGACCACCCTCGACATCGCGCTGCGGCTCCAGGCCTGCGCTGCGGCGGGGAGCGTCGTGATCAGCCCGGCCACCCGCTCGCTCGTGTTGCGCGCGTTCGCCACCGAGCCGCTCGCGCCGCTGCCGCCGCCGGCCGGCGCTACCGAGCCGCTCGTGCCGTACCGCGTCCGGACGCAGACCGACTCGGGCGAAGAGGCCGCCTTCGACCTGGCGCCTCTGGTGGGCCGCGAGCGGGAGCTGGACCTCCTGGTCAGCCGCTGGCAGCAGGCCCGCGACGGGACGGGGCAGGCGGTGCTGCTCAGCGGCGAGCCGGGGATCGGCAAGTCACGCCTCCTGCGCGCGCTGCGCGAGCGGGTGAACGAGGGCTCCGCGGCGGGCGCCGTGCGCTGGCTGTCGCTCCAGGCGACCCCCTACACGCAGAACACGCCGCTCGACCCGGTGGTGAGCCTGCTGCGGCGCGCCCTGGCGCTCGAGCCCGGCGGCTCGACACGGGAGCAGCTCGATGCGCTGCTGCGCGCCTTCTCGCTCGGCGAGGCCCTGCCGCTCTTCGCGTCGCTGCTCGAGCTGCCGCTGGCCGGCGCGGCTGCCGGGCCGGCGCTGCCGCCGGAGCGGCAACGCGAGGACACGCTGGAGGCGCTGGTGGCGCTGCTCGTCGAGATGGCGCAGCGCGAGCCCGTGGTCCTGCTGGTGGAGGACCTGCACTGGCTCGACGCCACCACCGTGGCCTGGCTCGACCGCCTGATCGACCAGGCGGCCAGCGCGCCCCTGCTCCTGGTCATGACGATCCGGCCCAACACCCTCGAGCTGCCCTGGGGATCGCGCGCCCGCGTCACCCAGATCAGCCTCGGCGCGCTGAGCGGCGAGGAGACCGCGCGGCTCGTGGGCCTGCTCTCCGGCGACCACGCCCTGCGTGCCGACGTCCAGAAGCACATCGTGGCGAAGACCGACGGCGTCCCGCTGTTCGTCGAGGAGCTCACCCGCTCGGTGCTCGAGGGCGGCGAGTCGGGCGACTGGCGGGACCTGCCCACCACCCTGCGCGACTCGTTGACGGCGCGCCTGGGCCGTCTGGGCACGGCGAAGGAGGTGGCCCAGCTCGCCTCGGTGATCGGCCGCGCGTTCCCGCTCAAGCTGCTCGCGGCGGTGGCCTCGCACGGCGAGGACACGCTGGAGCGCGAGCTGCGGCGGCTCGAGCAGTCCGGGCTCGTCCACCGGCGCGGCTTCGGCGCCCAGACCCGCTACTCCTTCAAGCACGCGCTGGTCCGCGACGCGGCCTACGACTCGCTGCTGCGGCGCGAGCGCCAGCAGGTCCACCTGCGGATCGCGATGGCGATGGACGAGGAGCGGCGCGGGGGCGGCGAGGGGACGCCGAGCGAGGAGATCGCGTTTCACTACATGGCCGGCGAGGAGTTCGACCGCGCCTTCGCCTGCTGGCTCGAGGCGGGGCAGCTGGCG